>DASTEX010000221.1:0-3718 GCA_035709185.1 Gemmatimonadales bacterium | reverse complement strand
CGACTCCCTGCCGGTGCAGCTCATCACCGACGGCAGCGATCCCAACACCGGCGGCATCATGCAGGGCTACGCCACCGCGATCGCGGAGCGGTGGTACCGGGATGTGGCGCCGGGCGCCGGCGGGCTGTCGATCGAGACGCTCGTCCGCCTGCGGTACAACCCCACGCTGGAGAGCGCGCACCTCTTCGTCCCCGGGCTGGTGGCGTTCGTGCTCACCATCGTGTCGGCGTTGATGACCGCCATTACCATCTCGCGCGAGAAGGAGACCGGCACGATGGAGATGCTGCTGGTCTCGCCGATCACGCCCAGGGCGATCGTCGTCGGCAAGGTCACTCCCTACATCGCGCTGGGGTTTGTAAGCGTGCTGCTGGTGCTGGTGGCCGCCCGCACCGTGTTCGGCGTACCGCTCCGCGGCAGCCTGTCGCTGCTCCTGGCCGAGAGCGGGCTCTACATCGTCACCGCGCTGGCGCTTGGCATTGTGATTTCGACCAAGGCGCCCAACCAGCGCACCGCGATGATCGCCGCGCTCGCGGGGCTGATGATGCCGACGCTGCTGCTGTCGGGGTTCATCTTCCCGCTCGACTCGCTGCCCCGGCCGCTCCAATGGCTCTCCCACCTCGTCCCGGCGCGCTGGTTCCTCACCATCGTGCGCGGGATCATGCTGAAGGGCGCCGGGATCGCGACGCTGTGGGAGGAGACCCTGGTCCTGCTCGGGATGACCACCTTCCTGCTCGCCGTGGGATCGAAGAAGCTCGCGATCCGGCTCGAGTGAGCCATGCGCACGGTTCTCTTTCTGGTGCGCAAGGAGTTCCTCCAGATCTTCCGCGACCGCGCCACGGTCTTTCAGATCTTCATGATTCCGATCGTCCAGCTGCTGGTGCTGGCCAACGCCGCCACGTTCGACGTGAAGCAGGTCAGGATGCTCGTGGTGGACGAGGACCGCACGACCGTGTCCACGGGGCTGGTGCAGCGACTCGAGGCCGGCGGGCAGTTCGCGATCGAACGCTACCAGCCGAGCGGCGCCGGGGTGGACCACGCGCTGCTCGACCGCGAGGTGACCGCGGTGCTCCACATCCCCCGCCGCTTCGAGGAGGACCTGGTCCGCCTGGGCCGGGCGCCGGTGCAACTCGTGCTGAACGCGGAGGAGGGCGCGACCGCCGGCATCGTGCAGTCGAACGCGAACGCCATCCTGGCGGCCTACGCACGGGAGCTGGACCGGACGCTTCCGGCGCTGGCGCGGCGGGAGCCCCGTGCCGCGCCGCTCGATCTGCGGACCCGGCGGTGGTTCAACCCCACCCGGAACTACAAGCACTGGATGGTTCCGGCCCTGATGGTATCGCTGACCACGATCATCGGGCTGCTGCTCACGGCGCAGAACATCACCCGCGAGAACGAACTGGGGACGCTGGAGCAGCTGAACGTCACCCCGATGACCCGGATCCAGTTCATCGCCGGGAAGCTGATCCCGTTCTGGATCCTCTCGCTGCTGATCTTCTCGATCGGGCTGGCGATCGGGAAGCTCGTCTTCGACATCCCGATGCGCGGCAGCCTGCCGCTGGTCTACCTGGCGGCGATGATCTATCTCATCGTGGTGCTCGGACTGGGCCTCTGGATCTCCACCATCACGCGCACCCAGCAGCAGGCGATGTTCGTCGCCTTCTTCGTCATTCTGATCTTTCTGCTGATGAGCGGGCTGTTCACGCCGGTGGACTCGATGCCCGACTGGGCCCAGCAGGTGGCCGAGGTCAATCCGGTCAAGCATTTCGTCTGGATCATGCGGGCGGTGCTGGTCCGGGGGGCCGGGCTGGAGACGGTAGGCCCGCCGATGGCCGGACTGGCCGTCGGGGGAGTGGCAGTGCTGGCGCTGGCAGTGGCACGCTACCGGAAATCGGTGGCCTGACCGGGGCGTGATCCGGGCCGTTCCGCCAATTGCCGGCCCAGCCTACCTTGACGAATGACCGCTGCGGCGTACCGCCCGTGACCCGAGTCTGGCCGGGGTACTACAATGTTCTCGGCGCTCAGTGGGACGGCGAAGGCACCAACTTCGCCCTCTTTTCCGAGCACGCGACCGGTGTCGAGCTGTGCCTCTTCGACCGTCCGGACGACTCGCACGAGCGCGAGCGCATTCCGCTGCGCCAGCGCACCGACCAGGTCTGGCATGCTTACTTCCCCGACATCCGGCCCCGGCAGCTCTACGGGTACCGGGTTCACGGGCCCTACGATCCCGAGCGCGGTCACCGCTTCAACCCCGCCAAGCTGCTGCTCGACCCCTACGCCCGCGCCATCAGCGGGACGATCCGCTGGAACGACACCCTCCAGGGCTACGTGATCGGCCACCCGGACCAGGACGTCGTTCCCGACCGGCACAACAGCGCCGGGTCGATGCCCAAGTGTGTGGTGGTCGAGTCCGCCTTTTCCTGGGGGGACGACCGGGCCCCGCGGACCCCGCTCAACCGCACGGTGATCTACGAGTGCCACGTCCGCGGAATGACCATGCGCCACCCCGACGTGCCGGAGGCATTGCGCGGAACCTACCTCGGCCTGGCGACCGACCCGATCATCGACCACCTGCACGCGCTCGGCGTCACCGCGCTCGAGCTGCTGCCCATCCATCACTTCGTGACCGATCGCCACCTGCGCGAGCACGGGCTGACCAACTACTGGGGCTACAGCTCGATCGGCTATTTCGCGCCGGACGTGCGCTACGCGACGGAGGGGCTGGGGCAGCAGGTGACCGAGTTCAAGTCGATGGTCAAGAGGCTCCACCGGGCCGGCCTCGAGGTGATCCTCGACGTGGTGTACAACCACACCGCGGAGGGCAATCACCTGGGACCCACCCTCTGCTTCCGGGGAATCGACAACCTCGCCTATTACCGCGTGGATCCCGCCCAGCCCCGTTTCTACGCCGACCTGACGGGCTGCGGCAACGCGCTCGATCTCCGCCACTCGCGGACGATGCAGCTGGTGATGGACAGCCTTCGGTACTGGGTGCAGGAGATGCACGTGGACGGGTTCCGGTTCGACCTCGCGCCGGTGCTCGCGCGGGATCCGGAGGGGTTCAATCCGTTCGGCAAGTTCTTCGATGTGGTGCGCCAGGATCCGATCCTCTCGGGCGTGAAGCTGATCGCGGAACCCTGGGATCTCGGCCCCGACGGCTACCAGGTGGGGCGGTTCCCGATCGGGTGGTCCGAATGGAACGACAAGTACCGCGACACCGTGCGGGCGTTCTGGCGGGGGGATCCCGGCAAGGTGCCGGAGCTCGCTTCCCGCCTGGCGGGCAGCAGCGATCTGTACCAGGCCAGCCAGCGCCCTCCGCAGGCCAGCGTGAACTTCATTACCGCGCACGACGGCTTCACCCTGCACGACCTCGTGAGCTACGAACGGAAGCACAACGAGGCGAACGGGGAGAACAACCGCGACGGGCACGACCACAACCTGAGCCGCAACTGGGGCGTCGAGGGGCCGACCGATTTCCCCGGCATCATCCGGCTGCGCGAGCGCATGAGGCGGAACTTCCTTGCCACCCTCGCCTTCTCGCAGGGAGGGCCCATGTTGTCCCACGGCGACGAGCTGGGCCGGACGCAGCGGGGCAACAACAACGCCTACTGCCAGGACAACGAGCTGACCTGGATCGACTGGAACCTGGGCCCGGCCGAGCGGGAGCTGATGGAGTTCACCCGCCGGGTGCTTCGCATCCGGGCGGACAACCCGGTGCTGC
>DASTEX010000220.1:0-3183 GCA_035709185.1 Gemmatimonadales bacterium | reverse complement strand
AGTCCTAAGTCCTTAGTCCTGAGTAGTTAGTTTTGCCCTTCATGGATCGCGTCACGGCAGGCCAGAAGCTCGGATTCTGGGGCAAGCTCAAACGACTGGCCCTCACCGACGTGGGTGCGCTGGTACGCGGGCTCAACGCCGAGGACGTGGAAGCGCTCGAGCGGGTCATGCTCGAATCCGATTTCGGCGTTCCCGCCACCTCCGACCTCACCGACTGGATCGACAGCGAGATCCGGAGCGGCCGGCTCAAGACCGAGGCCGATCTCAGGAGGGCCGTGGTGGCCCGGCTGACCCGGCTGCTGAGCGGACCGGACGATCCCGGCGCCCTGCAGCGGGCCGCCACGCCGCCGACGGTGATTCTCGTGGTCGGCGTCAACGGCGTCGGCAAGACCACCAGCATCGCCAAGCTCGCGCGCCGGCTGCTCAAGCAGCGCGAATCGGTGCTGCTGGCCGCGGGAGACACCTACCGGGCCGGCGCCATCCAGCAGCTCAACGTCTGGGCCGACCGGTTAGGCATCGGCTGCGTCTCGGGCGCGCCCGGGGGCGATCCGGCGGCGGTGGCATTCGACGCGGTCGAGGCCGCGGAGGCCCGCGGCACCAGCTGGGTCATCGTGGATACGGCGGGCCGGCTGCACACCCAGGAAGGGCTGATGGAAGAGCTGCGCAAGGTGGCGCGGGTCCTCGCACGCAAGGCGGAAGGCGCGCCCCACGAAACCCTGCTGGTGCTGGACGGAACCGTGGGGCAGAACGCGGTGCAGCAGGGCAGGCTGTTCACCCAGGCCGTGCCGGTGACGGGACTGGTGGTGACCAAGCTGGACGGCACCGCGCGGGGCGGATCGGTGGTGGCGCTGCGCCGCGAGCTCGATGTGCCGGTCCGGTTCCTGGGCCGGGGCGAGAAAGCCGAGGATCTGGAGGTCTTCAGCGCGAAGCGGTTCGCGGAAGAGCTGCTGGAAGAGTAATCCTCGACCCGTGAGCCCGTGCCCTCCCTCCATCTCGATACCCCGGTCAAGTTCCTCAAGGGCGTCGGCGAGCGCCGCGCCGAGGCCCTCGACCGGCTGGGAATCCGGACGGCACAGGATCTCCTCTGGCATCTCCCCTTTCGTTACATCGATGCCTCTTCCGTAACCCCGCTGGCGAAGGCCGAAGTCGGGGCGGACGTCGCCTGCGTGGGCCGGGTGGTGACCAAGGGGGTACTGCCGACCCGCCGGGGACTGCGGATCTTTCACGCGGTGCTTCGGGATGCCAGCGGCCTGCTCGAGTGCGTCTGGCCGGGGCAGGCCTTTCTCGACCGGTCGATCGAGGTGGGGCAGACCCTGCTGGTGGCGGGTCCGGTCCGCTACTATCACGGCCGCCAGATGCAGCCGCGGGAACATGTGGTGCTGGCCGATCCCGACGCCGAGGACAACGGCGACCTGGCGCAGGGGAAGGTGCTGCCGGTCTATCCCGCCACCGAAGGACTGAGCCACAAGCAGATCCGCGCGCTGGTCAACCGGCACCTCGATCAGCTGGTGCTGCTGTCCCGCGAGGTGATGCCGCCCGGGCTGCTGCGACAGCTCTCGCTCCTCCCCGTGGGCGAGGCGTTGCGCGCGGTGCATCGTCCGGCCACGCTGGCGGAGGCGGAGCGGGGGCGGAAGCGGCTCGCGTTCGACGAGCTGCTGGACCTGCAGCTGATGCTGGGCCGGGCCCGCCTGCTGGCCCGCACCGGACGCAGGGGAATCCGCTTCGAGATCCGGCGCGAGCTGACCACCCGGCTCCGCGCCTCGCTGCCCTGGGACCTGACCGACGACCAGAAGCAGGCGCTCCGGGAAATCACCGGCGACATGACGTCGCCGGAGCGGATGCACCGGCTGCTGATGGGCGATGTGGGGACCGGAAAGACCGTGGTGGCGCTGGTCGCGATGCTGCTCGCGCTGGAGAACGACTACCAGGCCGCGCTCATGGCGCCGACCGAGCTGCTGGCGGAACAGCACGCGGCCACGGTTTCGCGGCTGCTCGCCCCCCTGAACCTGGTGCCCGATCTGCTGATCGGCCGGCTCAGCTCGACCGAGAAAGACGCGGTGCGGGGGCGGATCGCCTCGGGGGAATCCCGGATCGTGCTCGGGACCCACGCGCTGTTCCAGGAGCGGGTGGCCTTCCACCGCCTGGGGCTGGTGGTGATCGACGAACAGCATCGCTTCGGAGTGGAGCAGCGGGCCGCGCTGATCGGCAAGGCGGAAGGACCCGATGTCCTGCTGCTGACCGCCACCCCGATTCCGCGCTCGCTGGCCCTCACCCGCTACGGCGACCTGGACATCTCGGTGCTGCGGCAGAAACCCCCCGGGCGCGGGACCATCCGAACCACCCTCCGGGGGCCGAAGCAGCGGGAGCGGGTCTTCGAGTTCGTCCACGCGGCCTGCGCCTCGGGAGCCCAGGCGTATGTGGTGCTACCGGTGATCGAAGAGTCGGAACGGGCCGACCTGCGGGCGGCCCGGGTGATGGCCGAACAGCTGACCGAGCGCTGGCCCGATCTGACCGTGGGGCTGGTGCACGGGCAGCTCAAGGCGCCCGAGCGGGACGGGGTGATGCGCCGATTCCGGCAGGGCGAAGTCCAGGTGCTGGTGGCGACGACGGTGATCGAAGTGGGAATCGACGTGCCGAAGGCCACCATCATGGTCATCGACCACCCCGAGCGGTTCGGACTGGCCCAGCTGCATCAACTGCGCGGCCGGGTCGGGCGCGGCGGGGGCGAAAGCCACTGCATTCTGCTTTCCCCCGGGTATACCCCCGCGCGCCTCAAGGCGTTTGCCCAGACCGAGGACGGTTTCCGGATCGCGGAGCTCGACCTCCAGGAGCGCCAGCAGGGTGACCTGTTAGGCCAGCGCCAGCACGGTTCAGCGGAGATCCGAATCGCCCGGTTTCCCGACGACACCGAGCTGCTCCAGCAGGCCCGGGGGCTGGCGCAGGAGATCCTCGCGAAGGATCCCGCCCTGGAAGCGCCCGCGAATGCCGGGTTGCGGGCCCGCGCCGTCGCGCGCTATCCCAGGGCAGAGGTGCTGTTCCAGATTGGATGACCGGATAGCGATTGCAGAGTGCAGATTAACGGATGCAGATTGCAGAAGGGGTTCAACCCGAGGCTCGGGCTCGGCACGTGTGATACTTCTGCAATCTGCATCCGTTAATCTGCACTCTGCATTCAGATCGCTC
>DASTEX010000219.1:0-2559 GCA_035709185.1 Gemmatimonadales bacterium | reverse complement strand
GTGCTGGTCATCCCCACCTTCGGCATGCTGATCGCCGGGCTGGTGCTGAGCGTGGTGGGGATTCTGCTGGTGCCCTTCGTGATCATTGTGTTTCCCCTGCTCCTGGTGGCGGCGATCGTCGGCGGGTTCCTCGGGGTGACCCACGCCATGGGGGAGACCCACCTGCGTCGGCGGATGGCCGCCGGGGTAATGGTCGGCTCCGCCAACAGTTACCGCTATCTGGCCACCGGGCTGGTCGGAGTGGCCGCGGTGTGGCTGGCGTGGATCCTGTTCGGCTGGGTTCCGGTGGCGGGGTCGCTGATGTTCGCGGCGGCATTCCTGGCCACCTGGCTGCTTGCCACCGTCGGATTTGGGGCCTGCCTGCTCTCCCGCGCCGGCATCCGGCCGACCTTCGCGGGCCGTTACGTGCCGCCGGAGGCGCTGACCGACGAGTACCTCTGGGCCACTCCGCAGTTCGGCGTGAGCGCGGTAGCGCGCCCCGAGGGCAGCAAGAAGCCGAGGCTGAAGTGAAAGCCCTCGCCATGACGCTCCTCCTTGCCACGCCTGTCGCCGCACAGCAGATGCGGAACTACGAGTACGCCCGGCCCCTGGCCGGGGAGCGGCGGCTCCACGCGGTCATCGAATTCGCGGCCGGCCGGCTCGATCTCCGGCCCGCCGCCCCGGGCCGGCTTTATGCACTCTCGCTCAGTTACGACGCCGACCGCTTTCGTCCCATCGGCCGCTACAACGCCGAGGCGGGCCAGGTCAACCTGGGCGTGGAGGGCATCGGGGGAGGCGGGATCCGGGTGGACCGCCGCAAGGCGCTTCCCCAGGATGCGCTGATCGAGCTGCCGACCGGCGTGGAGCTGACCCTCGACGCCTCGATCGGCGCCGCCGAGAGCACGCTCGAGCTCGGGGGTCTCCGGCTCTCCGCTCTCGACCTCAAGACCGGGGCGAGCCGCACCACCATCAATTTCGCCAGCCGGACTACCGGCGCCTGCCGGACCGCGTCGGTGACCTCGGGCGCGGGCGAGCTCACGGTGAATTCGGCCGGCAACAGCGGCTGCCGCTCCTGGCGGCTCGAGGGAGGGGTTGGGGCGGTGCACCTCGACCTCGGCGGCGCCTGGCCGGCCGATGCCCGGGTGACCCTCAACATGGCGCTGGGCGGAGTGACCCTGGCGGTGCCCAGGGATCTGGGCGTGCGGGTCCGGATGTCGGGTTTCATGTCGGGGTTCGACGCCAAGGGATTCGACAAGGAGGGGAAGACCTATACCTCGGCCAACTACGGCAGCGCAAAGCGGCACATCGAAATCGAAGTGAGCTCTGCGCTGGGCGGCGTCGACGTCATCTGGAAATAGGTGCTGGGCACTGGGTACTGGGTACTGGAGCCTGAGGTTGTTTCCAGTCCATCCAGCATCCAGCTACTGATTCATGACCGGCAGAGAAAGCCCTACCGTACCCGCCTGCTGATGGACCCGCTCGGCAATGGCCCGGAGGGAGCGGCCGGCGGGGCTGTCAGGCTGGGCCACCACGATCGGCTCGCCCTGGTCGGCCAGCGCGGCGAGCCCGGGGGAGAGCGCCACCGACCCGAGCAGCGGCGCCCCGACTTCGTCGGCCAGCCGCTGGCCCCCGCCCTCCCCGAAGAACGCCACCCGGGCGCCGCTGGCCGGGTCGGTGAAGGCCGCCATGTTCTCCACGATGCCTAACACGGGGACATTCACCCGCTCGAACATCCTGGCGCCCTTGAGCGCGTCACCCACCGCCATCTCCTGCGGCGTGGTCACGATCACCGCGCCGGACACCGCCACCGACTGGACCAGGGAGAGCTGGGCGTCACCGGTCCCCGGGGGCATGTCCACCAGGAAATAGTCCAGGTCGCCCCACTCCACATCGCGCAGGAACTGCTGGATGACCTTCATGATGATGGGTCCACGCCAGATGGCCGGGGCATCCCGCTCCACCAGGAAGCCGATGGACATCAGCTTGACGCCGTGGGCCTCGAGCGGCTGGATCCGGCCCTGGATCACCACCGGCTTGTCGAACCGGCCGAACATCCGGGGGATGTTGGGGCCGTAGATGTCGGCGTCCATCACCCCGACCCGGTGTCCCTGCCGCGCCAGCGCGATGGCCAGGTTGACCGCGACGGTGGACTTGCCGACTCCGCCCTTGCCCGAGCTGATCGCGATGACCCGGCCCAGCCGGGGATTTTCCGAGGGCTGAGGCGCGGGAATCCCGCCGGCCGATTGCGGCCCCGGGCCCGGGGGGCCGTGGGTCGGCTGGGCGGGACCGGCCGGATCGACCACGGTGATCTTGACCCCGTCCTGCTGCACCCCCTCGATCGCCTTGACCGCGTTGCGAGCCTCCCGCACCAGGGTGGCTGGGTCCTCGCGGGAAAGCAGGAAAGTGAAGGAGACCCGCCCTTCCGGAGTAACTTCGAGGTCCCGGATCATGCCGGCGGAGAGGAGATCGTTCTCGAGCCGCGGGTTGCGAATGCGGGCCAGCGCGGCGCCGACGGCGCCCTGAAGAGACGATGTCAATCGCGCTGCCTTTGCGTCTTTGCGTCGTTGCGTCGTTGCGCCC
>DASTEX010000218.1:0-3178 GCA_035709185.1 Gemmatimonadales bacterium | reverse complement strand
GCCCGCCTGCCCGCCTGCCCGCCTGCATATGAGTTAACGACGCAATCTTGCCTTTTATGAGGCCAGTTCCGCATTTTAACGGTAAGCCGCGCTGGCTTACTTTAGCTGATGTTTGTTTGTAAGTTCTTTATCCGTAGCTGTTTGCCACAGAACATCCAGTTCCGGCCCGTCCCGGGCCCGACTCTCGACCGATCCAAAAGCAGGGGTAATGGGCCGAGTCATAGCTGTTGCCAACCAGAAGGGTGGTGTCGGAAAAACGACAACCGCCGTCAATCTCGCCGCCTCCCTCGCCGTCGCCGAGCGAAAAACCCTCCTGATCGACGCCGATCCCCAGGGCAACGCGACCAGCGGTACTGGCGCGCGACGGGATCCGGGCCTCCCGACCCTCTACGACGTCATGCTCAACGGCGCGGAGATCGAAGCCGCCATCCAGGCCGACAGTGATCTGCCCTATCTGAGTGTCCTCCCCGCCAACCAGGATCTGGTTGGCGCCGAAATCGAACTGGTGGATCGAACCGGACGCGAGCGGGTGTTGCGCGATGTGCTGGCGCCGATCCGCGACCGTTATGACGTGATCCTGGTGGACTGTCCGCCGTCGCTCGGATTGATCACCCTGAACGTGCTCACCGCGTCGGACGCGGTGCTGATTCCGATCCAGTGCGAGTACTACGCGCTCGAAGGAATCTCGCAGCTGATCAACACCATCCGGCTGGTACAGCAGAACTTCAATCCTCCGCTCGCGATCGACGGCGTGCTGCTGACCATGTACGACGCCCGCCTCAATCTCTGCCGCCAGGTGGCCAACGATGCCCGCGACTATTTCGGCGACAAAGTGCTCCAGGCCGTGATTCCCCGGAATGTCCGGCTGGCCGAAGCACCCAGCTTCGGAAAGCCGGTGCTCCTCTATGACGTGCAGTCCATCGGCGCCAAGAGCTACCTGGCCGCCGCGCAGGAGCTGATGAAGCGGGTGGACGCGGTGACCGCGGGAGGCGTGTCATGAACGAGAAGCGACTCGGCAGGGGACTGGAAGCGCTTCTGGGACCGATCTCGAGAGAGCAGGCGGCCGCATCGGGGGCGCTGCGCGAGATACCGGTCAGCGCGATTCATCCCAATCCGTTCCAGCCCCGCCGGGAGTTCGACGAGGAAGCGCTGGGCGAGCTGGCCCAGTCGATCAACACATCGGGGCTGCTCCAGCCGATCGTGGTGCGCTCCAACGGCGCGTCGTACGAGCTGGTGGCCGGCGAGCGGCGCTGGCGCGCGGTGCAGCAACTGGGGTGGCCCCGCATTCCCGCCGTGGTGAAAGAGGTGGACGATCAGTCGCTGCTGACGCTGGCGCTGATCGAGAACCTGCAGCGCGATGATCTCTCTCCGATCGACGAAGCCCGCGGGTACGACCGGCTGATGCGTGAGTTCGAGCTGCCCCAGTCCGAAGTGGCGCGGCTGGTGGGACGGAACCGCGTGACCGTGGCCAACTCGCTCCGGCTGCTGAGCCTTCCCGCCGAGGTGCAGCAGATGCTGGAACGGCGGGAGCTGAGCGAAGGACACGGGCGCGCGCTGCTGGCTCTCAATGATGCGGAGGAAATCACCCGCATTGCCCGCGACGTGGTGCAGCACGGCTGGTCGGTCCGCGAAACCGAGGCGTTGACGCGGGGACAGGGACCCGCTGCGCAGATCACCCATCCCAGGCTCCAGCGGGTCAAGGCGCCGGTGCGCACGGTCCATGCGGAGCAGCGGCGGGTGGAGGATACCCTCAGGAAGCGGCTGGGCACCGACGTCCGCATAACGGCCAAGCGCAAAGGCCGCGGGCTTATCACCATCAGCTACTACTCGAACGATGACCTGGCTCGGCTGCTCGAGATCATCCTGGGACACCCCTATGAATGAAGTCGGTGCGGGCAGGCGGGCAGGCGGGCGGGCGGGCCGTCCGGCTGGTCGCTCAGGGGTGCTATTGGGCATCCTCGCGGCCCTTTTCGCCGGGTGTACCCGCCCGGCAGCCAACCCCGATGCGATCCGCGTGGGCCTGGTGACGCCGGGATCGATCGCGGACGCTTCCTGGAATTCCGGCGCCTATGCCGGCCTGATGCAGATCCGCGATTCGCTCGGGATGGAAGTGAGCCATGTCGAAGCGCGCACTCCGGGCGAGCAGGAAGAACAGCTGCGCACCTACGCTGCCCAGGGCTACACCATCATCTTCGGGCATGGATTCGAGTTCCAGGATGCGGCGGAACGCGTCGCACAGGACTATCCCGGGCCCATCTTCGTCATCACTTCGGGCCAGCGGCTGGCCGGGAACGTGGTCCCGCTGATCTTCCGGCTGTCCGAGGCCACCTACCTGGCAGGCATGGTCGCAGGCTCACTGACCAGAACGGGAAAGCTCGGCTACGTCGGCGGCATCGAACTGCCGCCGGTCAAGCTGGCCTACGACGCCTGGGCCGCCGGCGCCAGGGCCGTCAACCCGAACGTCGAGTCCCGCGAGACCTACCTCAACACCTTCGACGACGCCGTGGCGGGACGCGAGGCCGCTCTCGCCATGATCCGGCTGGGCGTGGACATGCTGCACCACAACGCCGACCAGGCCGGGCTGGGCGTGTTCCAGGCGGCGAAGGAGCATCCCGGCGTGTACGTCTTCGGCTCCAACGCCGACCAGACCAACCTGGCTCCGGACCGGGTGATTGGATCGGCGGTGATCGATCTGCCGCGGGCGTTGCTGCTGGTGGCGCGGGAAGTACAGGAGGGCCGCTTCACTCCCCGGGTCGAGTCGTTCGGACTGGAGAGCCGGGTGATCCGCTACGTGACCAACCCGGCCCTCGACAGCCTCCTCCCCGATTCACTCAAAACCCGGCTCCGCGCCGTGGAAGATTCGATCATCGCCGGCACGCTGGTTCCCGTGGACCGTTCCACTGGTCGGATGGCCGATCCCGATACCAGTAAGAGGTGAGTGGGACGGCACGAGTGCAGATTGCAGATTGCAGATTGCAGAATGTAGTAGGGTTGCGGTGCCGGCACTCCAAAGACAGGCCGCTTCGCTAACGGCTAACGGCTAACGGCTAACGGCTAACGGCTAACGGCTAGCGACTAACGAATCATGCACCTCACGGAAGTATCGACCTACCTCGACAGTTACCTGCGGATCCGGGAAGTCCCCGACCACCCCAACGCGCATAACGGCCTCCAGGTC
>DASTEX010000217.1:0-3510 GCA_035709185.1 Gemmatimonadales bacterium | reverse complement strand
TCGCTCGAGGGAATCGACTTCTCGCCCGAGGGCGGCGCCGCCATCGCCGCGGCTGCGGCGCTCAAGGCACGGGGCGAGCTCCGGCCGGAGGACACCGTGGTGATCTTCAATACCGGCGCGGGGTGGCTGTACCGATAGCTGTCAGCTATCAGCTATCAGCTGTCGGCTAGCAGCAATCAACTGCAATCTTCAGGTCCAGCTCCGGGACCGCTTCTCCCCGGTTGAAATCCGGTCTTCGGCCGGCAAACATCGCGAGTGAGGCCGAGCTGACGGCTGACCGCCGACAGCCGACGGCTGATAGCCGACCGCTGACCGCTAACTGGCACCTGACTTCGGATGGGCCTAGTTTTACAAGTCTATGTCCAGTCGTACGTTCGCCCTCATCGACCCGGCCGCCGGCATCAGCGGCGACATGCTCCTGGGTGCCCTGCTGGATTCCGGTGCACCCCGGGAGTGGCTCCGGGAGCTGCCGGCCCGGCTGGGCCTTCCCCAGGTCACCATCCGGATCGGCGAGGACGAGCGCTGTGGCATCCGCTGCAGCCGGGTGACGGTCTGCCTCCCAGGAGATGAGATCGAGGGCCCCGGGGCGCCCCACAGCGTGGCAGAGGGGCATCACGGCCATCATCACGGTCATCGGCGGATCGGTGACCTCATCGGCCTGATCGAACGGGCCGGCCTCTCCCCCTGGGTCAGGGAGCGGGCGGTTCGGGCCTTCGAGCTCCTGGGCGAGGCCGAAGGTCGCGTGCACGGGCTGCCGGCCCGTGACGTCCCCTTGCACGAAGTTGGGGCATGGGATGCCGTGGTGGATATCGTGGGCGGCATCGAGGGTTTCGAGCGCCTCGGGATTAAAGAGATCTACACCCGGCCAGTCGCCTTGGGCGACGGCTGGGTCAGATCAGCCCATGGCCAGATCCCGGTGCCCGCGCCGGCCACGGCGCTGCTGGTTGAGGGGCTCGCGATCGCACCTAACGGTCCGGTCAGAGGCGAGGCCACGACGCCGACCGGAGCGGCGCTGCTCCGGGTGCTGACGCAGGACGCGCCGCCGGCGCAGTGGCGGCCGGTCCGGAGCGGATGGGGAGCCGGGACCAGGAATCCGTCGGACTACCCCAACGCGCTCCGCCTGATCCTGGCCGAACCGGTGGCCGAGGCAGCCACCGTCAGCGTCCTGTCGGTGGACCTGGACGACCTGAGCCCCGAGTACCTCGAGCCGCTGCGGGAAGCGCTCAGCGCGGCGGGGGCGGTGGACGTACAATCATGGCCGACCCAGGCCAAGAAGGGCCGGATCGGATTCCGGCTCGATGTGGTGGTTCCGCGAGGGCTGGAAGCGGCGGTGGCCGATGCCTGTTTCCGGAACAGCACCACCGCCGGAGTCCGCTGGGTCGAGGCCGAACGCGTGACGCTGCCCCGGCGGCAGCATGAAGTGCGGGTGGATGGAGAGCGAGTACGAGTGAAAGTGCTGGAAACGCCGGCTGGGATCCGGGTCAAGCCGGAGTACGATGATGTGACCCGTGTGGCTCAACTGACCGGCCGGGCCGCTCTCGAAGTGGCGGCGATGGCGCGCAGTCTGGCTGAGCAACTCGAAAACCAAACACAGGACGGGGACCAGGGACCATGACAGTTCAGCGCTTGGCGGCAGTGGCGGTCATGCTGGTGGCGGCGGCCACGCCGCTCGCTGCACAACGGACCAACCGCCTCGTGGCCGATTCGGCCGGCAAATACACCATCGCCTTCTGCAACATCCGTCCGGCGGGCAAGGTGAACGACGCGCAGAAGGCGCTCCGGACCGGCATCGAAGACAAGGACGCCGCGAAGCGGGCGGCCGGGCTGGCGCAGGCCGAGAAGATCCTGCTCGAGCAGGTATCCCAGGGCCAGCAGAACGCCGCGGCCTGGTACTACCTGGGCCGGACCTACCTTGCCCTGGGCGACGTGGCCGGCGCCGACAGCGCCTTCGACAAGGCCCAGGCGGTCCAGGCCGACTGCGAGATCGACATCAACAGCTACCGGCAGAACGCCTGGGCGGTGCTGGCCAATGCGGGCATCGACAAGCTCCGGGCCAACGAGACCGATTCCGCCCTGGTGCTGTTCCGCCAGGCGTCGACCATTTTCGACCAGCTGCCCCACGTCTACGAGAACATGGGCGTGATCTTCGCCAATGCCTCGCAGAACGACAGCGCGGCCTACTACTTCGGGAAGGCGGCGGAGATCTCCGAGGCCGATACTACCCTGGTGGACAACCGCAACTCGGCCACGCTCAACCAGGCGATGACGCTGCAACGGATGGAGAAGCATGCCGAAGCCATCCAGGTACTGGAGAAGTACCTGGGCTGGAACCCCAACGACACCGACGCGCGGAAATCACTGTCGTGGTCCTATCGCCAGTCGGGTCAGACCGCCAAGGCCGATTCGCTCGACCAGGCGATGGTTGACGAGTTCGCCAAAATGAATCCCGATTCGCTCTCCACCGGCGACCTCATGGCGGTGGGCGTGAGCATGTTCAACGCCAAGAAGTACGAGGAATCGGCCAAGGTTTTCGAGAAGCTGATGGCCCAGAACCCCTGGAGCCGGGACGCGGTCTACAACGCCGCCAACAGCTACCTGGCGCTAAAGCAGTGGGAAAAACTGGAGACCACCGGGCGGAAGCTGATCGAGATCGAGCCGCTCAATGAGGACGCCTACCGGCTCACCAGCCAGGCGCTGCGGGAGCTGAAGAAGCAGGATGAGCTGCTCAAAGTGGCGGAGCAGTTCGTGTCGCTGCCGGCCAACGTCGAGGTCAGCGCCTTCAGCATGGGTCAGCAGGCCACCCGCTGGGAGGCAACCGCCCACGGGCGCAAGGCCACCGATGCGGCCGGCAAGGATCTCAAGCCGGTCGCGGTCAGCATAACGGTGGAGTTTCTGGACGACGCCGGGAACGTGGTGGGTTCGCAGGACCTGAGCATCCCGGCGCTCGAGCCCGATGCCACGGCGCCGCTCAAGGCGGAGATCCAGAAGGGCGGATCGACGGCGTGGCGCTATAAGCGGAAGTAGGGCGGAAAAGTCGGAAAAGTCGGGAAGGGCGGAAGGTCGGAAACGGGGTTTCCGACCTTCCGTCGTTTTGGGTCGCCTCTCGGACAAGGCCCCACTGGTCGTCCCGGCAGGTCTGCCGCCCAGGCTCCGCCGGTCGGCGTACGGAGCGCAGGGCGGGCCGGAGATTGGGGAGTGGCCACCCCGAGCACAAGCGGGCCCGGTTGCCCGGCGGGAAGCATAGCGCTATGATGAATCCGGCGCAGGACTTAAGCGCCATTCAGCGGGCGTAATTCAGTTGGTAGAATGCCAGCTTCCCAAGCTGGACGTCGCCGGTTCGAGTCCGGTCGCCCGCTCTCTGAAGACACCCCGCCGAGCCCCCCGGCGGGGTGCTTTTTCTCCCCGAGTGGATATTCAACCCTGATCGAAGCGCTCAGCCTGAATCAACCGGGTTGAGAGTCTCCGGCATTCGGACCGCCACCAGCAAGCCTGACAACACGGTGAGGAAGG
>DASTEX010000216.1:0-3512 GCA_035709185.1 Gemmatimonadales bacterium | reverse complement strand
GAGCTCCGCGAACGCCGCATCGTGATTGCCCAGGCCGGTGTGGATCTGCGCCAGGGCATAGTGGGACACGTAGCGGCCCTCCCTGGCCTCCGCCTCGAACTGGCGGAGCAGGGCCTGAGCCCGGTCCGAGTGGCCGCACTTGGCGTAGGCATATCCCGGCATCCCGCTGGTCAGGGCCGCCCGGTTGTGGGGGGCCTGTTCGAACTCGCTTACGGCCTCAGCGCAGCGCCCCAGCCCCAGCAGGGCCAGGCCGACCTCGGAGTGACCCTGGAAGAAGGTCGGCTCCAGCTCGAGGGTTCGCCGGGCCTGCGTCAGGGCTTCCTCAAAGCGGCGCGAGAGGACGAGGCCAGTGGCCAGTCGGATGTTGCTGATGGTATAGAACGGTTCCAGCCGGACGGCGGTCCGGAACTCTTCGACCGCGTCCTCCATCCGGTTGAGGCCGGCGTAATACCACGCGTGAAACAGCCGGGCCGGAGGGTAGCGGGGATCGATCGCCAGGGCCCGATCGAACGCCCGGCCGGCGGCGTCGAAGTCCCAGTCGTAGAACAATGCAATGAACCCAAGCGAGGTGAGCCCCTCGACCAGGGTGCTGTCGAGCTCGAGGGCCCGTCGCACCGCGGCCTTCGCCCGCGGGAACGCTTCGTGGGGAGCCATGCCGCCAAAGACCGAGGAATGGCTGTAGGCCTCGCTCAATCCCGCATAGGCCAGCGCGTAGGAGGAATCGATGGCGATCGCGCGCTCGAAATATTCCCGGGCCCGGGCCAGACTCACCAGGTCGCGCCTGGCGAAGAAGTAGCGGCCCTGCAGGTAGAGGTCGTGCGCCTCGGGATTGGCGGTCGCCCGCGCCGCTAACCGGGTGGCGGAGCCGGCCGTGAGCTTCACCCGGAGCTCGCGCACGATGGCTCCGGTGATGGAGTCCTGGAGGGCGAAGACGTCGGCGTTCCGGGTATCGTGCTCGAAGGTATCGGACCAGACCTCCTGGTCCCGGGTGACGTCGATCAGCTGGGCGTACACCCGCCGCCGGGGCCCCGACTGGCGCACCGCTCCCTCGACCACATAGCGGACCTGGAGCCGGCTGCCGATCTCCCGGGCCGGCAGTCCCTTCCCCTTGAAACTGAAGGCCGAGGTGCGGGCCGCTACGCTCAGGCCCTCCACTTTGCCCAGGGCAGTGGTCAGCTCGTCGGCGATGCCGTCGCTGAAGGGCTCGTTGGCCGGATCGCCGCCCAGGTTGTTGAAGGCCAGCACGGCGATCGAGGGGGACGTCGCGGTCGCGGCCCCGCCGGTGCGCCAGGGTCGAAACAGCAGGGCGGAAATGATGCCTAACAAGGCGAGGCCGGCCAGCGCCGCAGGGACCGGCCGGAAGAAGCGGGTGCCGGCTCCGGCCGCCGGCGGGAGGACCAGCGCCTCCATGAAGCCGGACGGGGTGGCGAAGCGGTCTGCGGGGGTCTTGGCCAATGCCTTGACCACCGCTGCTTCCACTGCGGGAGGGATCTCCGGACGGCCGGTCCGGAGCGGCGGTACCGGATCGAGGGTATGGCGGGCCAGGATCTCGTGGCTGGTCCGGCCCAGGAAGGGCGGGTGACCGGCCAGCATCTCGTACAGGACGCAGCCCAGGGCATACACGTCGGTGCGACCGTCAATCGCGGGCTCGGCGGACGCCTGTTCCGGGCTCATGTACGCCGGGGTTCCGATGGCCAGTCCGGTCGCCGTCAGGGATTCGCCTCCCGAGACCGAAACCGCACGAGCAATGCCGAAATCGGCGACCAGAGCATGGCCGAGTGCGCCATCGGCGCCCCGGGTGATCAGGATGTTTTCCGGCTTGATGTCCCGGTGAATGAGACCCTGCTGATGAGCATACGCCAGCGCCTCCCCCACTTCCCGGGCGAATCGGAGGGCCTGTTCCAGCGGAAGCTGTGGTTCCCGGGTGAGGACATCGCGCAGCGACTCCCCTTCGACGTAGGGCATGACGTAGTAGAGGAATCCGTTGGCTTGTCCCGAGTCATGCAGCGCCACGATATGGGGGTGCTGGAGCCGGGCGGCGGTGCGGATCTCGCGGAGAAACCGCTCGCTGCCCAGAACGGCCGCGACTTCGGCTCGCAGGACCTTGAGGGCGACCGAGCGACCGAGCTTGAGATCCTGGGCGAGATACACGATCGCGGTCGCGCCGCTGCCGAGCTCTCGCTCGATGGCATAGCGATCGGCCAGGGCGGTCCCTAAACTCGCCAGGTCATCAGGCATAGGCCCGGTCGGTGGCAGCGATGTGCATTCACGATTGACGATTGACAATTGACAATTGTCGACTGCTGCCGACGAGCAATCATCAATTGTGGCTCTTCAGGCTTTTGAGTGGGTTGCCCGGCGAGCCGCTACCGCCCGACGCCTCGGTTCATGCGGAGGCGCGGAGACGCGAAGGGACCCGACTGAGAATTCGATGCAACCCGGCACAGGAGCGGTCTCCCCGTCCTCCGCGACTCCGCGTAACCGTGGAGTGAGCGATGCTCGCCGTGAAACGGTACCCACTCGAATTCCGGAAGCGCCTCAGTTTTCAATTGTCAATCGTCAATAAAGTCGAGATCCGAAATCTATCTCGTTTCCGTCGTAATCACCCGGCCGAGCCGGCGGGGGAGCATCAGCGCCGCGTCGTCCCGGTCGCGGGCGGACCGGTAGATCCCGAAGACGCTCGAGCCCGAGCCGCTCATCCGGCAGAGCAGCGGCTGGGTCTTCGCCACCGCCTCGTACGCCGCCCGGACCTCGGGATGGCGGCCGAAGACCGGGGTCTCGAAGTCGTTCCCGCTCATCCGGCCGATGCTGCCCCAACTGCCCAGCGATTCCAGGTCCAGCGCCACCGCTCCACGACGGCCCCGGACCTCGGTGGCCTGATCGATCCAGCCGTAGGCCTCGCTGGTCTTGACCGACACCGGGGGGGAGACGATCAGCACCGGCGCCGGCGGGGGCGACGGAACCACGAACAGGCGGTCGCCCCGGCCCCAGCCGATGGCGAGGGAGGCCCCCGAGAAGCAGAACGGCACGTCGGCGCCTAACCGGGCCGCGAACTGAAACAGCTCGTGCCGCGGGATGGCGTTGCCGGCCAGGGCATTGACGGCCTGGAGCGCGGCCGCCGCGTCGGCCGATCCGCCGCCCAGGCCCGCGCCGACCGGGATCCGCTTCCGCAGGGTCAGGTGCACTCCGAAGGGGAGCCGCACCATCTGCCGCACCATCTCGGCCGCGCGCAGCGCGAGGTTGTCCCGCTCGGGCCCGGTGTCCGCTCCCTCGACCGCGAGCGTGACGCCGTTCTGCTCCCGCCGCTCGACCACCAGCTCATCCGCCAGGGCCAGGCGGACGAACAGCGTCTCGAGGCTGTGGTACCCGTCGGACTCCCGTCCCAGGACGCGGAGAAAGAGGTTGAGTTTTGCGGGCGCGTCGAGGGTGACGGCGTCGGTCATGCAGGCTGGTCTTCCAGGTCCGGCTGGCTCCGGGCTCGGCGCAGAGTCCGCCAGCCGATGGTATGGGTC
>DASTEX010000215.1:0-9145 GCA_035709185.1 Gemmatimonadales bacterium | reverse complement strand
AAGGCCATGACGAACCAGATCCGGGCGTAGGTCTCCTCCTCGATGTCCACTCCGAACAGCTGGTCCACCGAGGCGAGGGCGACCGCAATGCCCACAAAGAGCACGCCCGAGAACACAACGGCGCGGAGGAACCCGAGAAAGAGCCGCCGGTTGTACTGCCAGAAACCGAGGGAGCCGCGCGCGCCGGCCAGCGGCAGGAACGCCACGGCCAGATGAACGGCAGCGCTCAGCTGCAGATAGCGGATGGTTTCGTGCTTCGGTTCGGGACCGGGCCAGGCAGCGTAGAAACCGGCGAGGACGATCAGCCCCAACCCCGGCGCGAACCGTTGCAGACTGGTGGACCACTTCCGGCGCTCGGCCAGCAGGCGGAGCGCGATGGTCGTTGGTAGCCCCAGGCTCGCGACGAACGCCAGGCGCCCCCATCGATCCTGGCCGACCCCATCGACGGCAATGATAGCGGACGTCGCCGCGACCGCGCCCGCGATCAGGGAGAACGGGAACCGGCGTGCCACCGCCGCGGCGCGCTCGACCAGCAGGGCCAGAGATGCAAACCGCACGCGAGCCTCGGGAAGAGAAGGTTGGCGCCGCCCGCTCCGAATACTACAGCGACCTGCACCTGCTCAAGAATCCGGACGCCCGGGACTCACAGCCCGGCTGTCATGTAGCCGGAAGGATTTGTCGAGACCAGTGAATCCAGTTCGTTGTCACAGTAGAGGCCCAATACACCGCCGGGATCGGTGAAACACGATCCAAGATATATCGTACGATGTAACGAGTTGTGGCTGGTATTGATGCCCTTGCCCGAATAGAAGCCGAAAAGTATCCTCTAGATCCTTTATATGAGGGCGCCAATGCTCGGCTCCGAACCAAGCCAATCGCCCACCGGTGGACGTCCCGATCTGGGCCGGCTTCGGATCGACCGAAACCAGCCGGCCACCGCCGAGCGCCGGGCATTGCGTTGGGTCATCCTGCTCGCCGTCCTCGCCACCGGATTGGTTGTCACTGCGCTCATCGCCCTGCGCCAGGGTGGAGGGACCGCGGTGCAGGTGACGCGGGTCGAAGTCACCGGCGGGTCCGATGGCTCCACCGGTATCACGGCGAACGGTTATGTAGTTGCGCGCACCCGGGCATCGGTCTCGTCCCGGATTTCCGGCCGGCTGGCGGCGCTGATGGTGGAGGAAGGCAGCCAGGTCCGGAGAAACCAGGTACTCGCACGGCTGGAAAACGCTGAATACGTCGCGTCGGTGGCCCAGTCGGTGGCCGACAGCCAGCGGGCCGAAGCGGCGCTGCTCGAGGCGCAGGCACTACGCGACCAGGTGCGCCGGGATCTGAACCGGGGACGTCAGTTGCTGGAAAAAGGTCTGGAGGCCGCGCGCACGGTGGAAGACCTGGAGGCGCAGCTCGCCGCCGCCGAGGCGCGGGTCGCAGTCCAGCAGGCCCAGGTCGGAGCCGCCCGGGCCGCCATCGCCTACGCCCGCGCCAATCTCGACAACACCTACATCCGGGCCCCGTTCGCCGGGACCGTGCTCCGCAAGGACGCGGAGGTGGGGGAGGTCGTGGCTCCGGTCGCCACCGGAGGTGGTCTCACCCGTGGCGCCGTGGTGACCATGGCCGACCTGGAGACGCTCGAAGTGGAAGTCGACGTCAACGAGGCATACATCGCCCAGGTCCGGGACGGGCAGCCGGTGCGCATCGTGCTCGATGCGTATCCGCAGGCAATCTTCAAGGGAGCGGTCCGGCAGATCGTGCCCACCGCCGACCGGCAGCGGGCCACGGTTCAGGTGAAGGTGGCCATCACCGACAAGGATCCGCGGATCCTGCCGGAGATGGGGGCGCGGGTGGAGTTTCTGGCCGATACGGCGGTAGCCGAGACGGAGCCGCCCCGGATTTTTGTTCCCGCCGAAGCGGTTTACACCGACGGTGGCGCCACCATCGTGTGGGTAGTACGGGAAGGGAAGGTCTGGCGGGTCACCATCGACGCGGGACCGGTGTCCGGCGGCCGACGGGAAGTGCGATCGGGCCTTTCCGGTGGTGAGACCATCGTGAGCGGACCAGCAACTGAACTCGAGGATGGAGGCAAGGTCAATGTCGTTACCCGATAGTGCGGTTGCAACCAAACCCCGGGCCGCTACCGGCCGGACGCTGGTGGAGATCCGGGACCTCTCCAAGGTCTACCGGCGCGGCAGCGAAACCATCACGGTGTTCGAACGCGTCAACCTCGAGATCCGGGACGGCGAGTTCCTGGCGCTGATGGGCCCGTCGGGCAGCGGCAAGTCGACCTTGCTCAACATCATTGCCGGCCTGGATGCACCCACAACGGGCAGCGTGGTGGTCGACGGGCAGGACATCACCCGCATGACCGGCAAGCAGCTGGCGGCGTGGCGGGCCACCCACATCGGTTTCATCTTCCAGTTCTACAACCTGCTCCCGGTGCTCACCGCGGCCCAGAATGTCGAGCTGCCGCTCCTGCTCACCCGGCTCTCGAAGAAGCAGCGGCGGGAGCACGTCCTGACGGCGCTGGAAATCGTCGGCCTGTCCGACCGGTCCGAGCATTTTCCGGGGCAGCTCTCCGGCGGGCAGCAGCAGCGGGTGGGGATCGCGCGCGCGATCGTGAGCGACCCCACCATCATCCTGGGCGACGAGCCCACCGGCGATCTCGACTCCGCCTCGGCCCGGGAAATTCTGGATCTGCTGGAGCGGCTCGCGAACGAGTTCGGCAAGACCATCCTGATGGTCACCCACGACGCGCACGCCGCCGAGCGGGCCCATGAGACCATGCACCTGGACAAGGGGGTGCTGTCCCGATGACCCTCACCCGACTGGTCTGGGCCAATCTGCGCCGCAACAAGAAGCGGACCATCCTCACCACGCTGAGCGTGATGGTGGCGTTCTTTCTGTTCGGCGTGCTGCGCTCGGTGGTTACCACGCTCGACCGGGCCAGCGAGCTGGGCAGCGAAGGACGGCTGATCACCAGCAGCGCTAGCGGGATCACCTTTCCGCTGCCCGAAGCGCACGCCAACCGGCTGCAGGCGGTGGATGGCGTCAAGAGTGTGAGCTGGGCCAACTGGTTCGGCGCCTATTACCGCGACCCGAAGGATTTCTTTGCCCAGTTCGCCATCAAGTCCGAAACCTACCTGCCGATGTATCCCGAGATCCGGGTCACGGCCGGGAGCCTCGACGACTACATGAAGGAGCGCAGCGCCGCACTCATCGGGGTCGGGCTGATCAAGAAGTACGGCTGGCAAGTGGGCCAGACCATCACGCTCAAGGGCACCTTTCTCCCGGGAGACTTTCCCTTCGTCATCCGGGCGGTGTACACGCCCACCGAGCCGGCCTTCGGGGACGAGCTGATGTTCTTCCACTATCAGTACCTGTACGAGATCAGCAACGGCGTGGTCTCTCCCGGATGGTTCGTGCTCGAGCTGGACCAGCCGAACCGGGCCGCCGAGATCGCTGCCGGGATCGACGCCATGTTCAAGAACTCCACCGCGCCTACCAAGACCGAGACCGAGCGGGCCTGGAATGCCGGGTTCGTGACCATGTGGGGGAACGTGGGCTTCCTGGTCCGGGCGATCGGTACCGCGGTGTTCTTTGCCATTCTGTTCGTCGCGGCCAACACCATGATGATGGCGGTGCGGGAACGGATCGGCGAAATCGCGGTGCTCAAGACGCTGGGGTTCGGCAACGGCACCGTGTTCGCGCTGGTGATGGCCGAGTCGGTGCTGATCACCCTGATCGGCGGCGGCCTGGGGCTGCTGCTGGCCCGGACCGCGTTTTTGGGACGCAACCCGCTCAACCAGTTCTTCCCCGGCTTCGGCGTGACCCCGGGCACGATTGCCGTCGGGTTGTTGCTGGCGCTGGGTCTCGGCCTCATCAGCGGCGCCATTCCCGCCTTCCAGTCGGCCCGGCTGTCGGTGGTGGGCGCGCTCCGGCGGATTGCCTGAGGAACCGGCCATGAAGATCCCCATCATCTACAATCTTCGGAGCCTGCGGCAGCGTCCGGCGTCGACCCTGACCACGGCGCTGGGCATGGCCCTGGTGGTCGCGGTGTTCATCGCGATGAACGCGCTGGCCAACGGGTTCCGGGCTGCTCTGATCACCACCGGCTCGCCCCAGAATGTCATTGTGCTCCGGAAAGGCGCCCAGCAGGAAATGAACAGCGCGCTCGACCGGCAGTCGGCCAGCATCCTGGCCGGCCTACCCTTTGTGGCGAAGGACGAGACCGGCCAGGCCCTGCTGAGTCCCGAGACCATGGTGGTGGTGCCGCTGGAACGGGCCAACAATGCGGGCATGGCGAACGTGGTGGCCCGGGGGGTGGGACCCCAGGCGTTCAAGGTGCGCCGGGGCATCCGGATCGTGGCGGGGCGGCCCTTCCGTTCGGGCGCGCGCGAGGTGGTGGTCGGCGTGAACTTCGCCCGCCGGTTCCCCAATTCGTCCGTCGGTGACACGCTCCGATTTGCCGAGGAAGGCTGGCTGGTGGTGGGCCAGTTTGCCGCCGACGGCTCCTCCTTCGAGTCCGAGGTGTGGGGCGAGAACGAGCAGTTCATGCCGGTGTTCCGGGGCCAGGTCTTCCAGAGCGTGACCTTCCGGATGCAGGACCCGAGCGCCTTCGAGGGAATCAAGGAGACCCTGGAGCGCGACTCACGGGTCACCGTCGACGCGTTCCGCGAGCAGTCGTTCTATGCCGACCAGTCGGCCATGCTGGGACAGGTGCTCAACTTCATCGCGCTGGCCCTGGCCCTGATCATGTCGGTAGGGGCCGTGTTCGGGGCCATCAACACGATGTACGCCGCGGTCGCCTCCCGCGCCCCCGAGATCGGCGTGCTGCTCACCCTGGGCTTCCGGCCCCGGAGCGTGATGGGCTCTTTCCTGATCGAGGCCGTTCTGATCGCGGCCCTGGGCGGCGTGCTCGGCTGTCTTATCGCGTTGCCGATCAACGGGCTGGTCACCAGTACCACCAACTGGGCCTCGTTCAGCGAGGTGGCGTTCGCGTTCAAGGTGACGCCGGCGCTGCTGCTCAACGGGATGATCTTCGCGGTGGTGATGGGTATGCTGGGCGGGTTCCTGCCGGCCCGGGCGGCGGCGAAGCAGCACGTGGTGGATGCGCTGCGACAGGCGTAGTCGGGGAGGCTGGCGTAACCGGGCCGCAGCCGGTACATCTGAACCCGTCTCCATCCCTGAATGCTTCAGCCCCATGCGACCTGCCACCTTGAGTTTCCTGATCCTGGGATGCGCTGGCTGCACCGCCGGCCGCGCGACCGATGCCGCTGCTTCCTTCGGTACCAGGGTATGGTCGGGTGAAGATCCGGACTTCGTTACCGGCGATGTTTCTCCCGATGGCCGCTACCTGACCGACATCAACTGGGATAGCGGCGATCTCCAGGTGATCGATCTGGAGACCGGGAATGCGCGCGATCTGACGGGGCAGGGCTACGGGGGCGATGGCTACGCCTGGATGTCCGCATTCTCCACCGACGGCCGGCGCGTCGCCATCGCCTGGTACGTCATCCGCGCCAACAGTCACGATCTGCGGGTGGTGAATCTCGACGGAACCGGCGCGCGCGTCCTGGTACCGGCTGGCGAAGGACACTACTACATCGATCCGGTCGACTGGTCCGCGAACGACCGGGAAATCCTGGTAGCCGTCCAGCTGGCGAATCGGACCTGGCAGCTCGGGCTCGTCTCGGTGGCTGACGGCGCCATGCGGATCGTGAAGACGCTAGGCTGGCAGTCGCCGGGTGGCGGCCATGACCAAGCCTATCCCGATGCCGACCTGTCACCCGACGGCCGGTACATCGCGTACGACTATCCGCCCGATCCCAAAGCGCCGACCCGCGATATCCTGGCCATCGACCTCAACGGCGGGAGCGAGACCACGTTGGTGGCGGGTGCAGGATCGGACCGGCTGCTGGGGTGGCTTCCCGACAACAGCGGCATCCTGTTCTACAGCGACCGGAGTGGAACGCCGAGCGTCTGGCGACAGCGGGTGCGTGAGGGCAGGCCGGCCGGAGAACCCCAGCTGGTCTACGCCGGCGTGGCGGGTCTGATTCCGATCGGTTTCACGGCGAAAGGTTACGCCTACGGCCTTGCTGCCGAGGCGGAACGAGTTCACATCGCGGTGGTGGATAGCGCGCTCGGGGCAGTTCAGACATTGCCCGAGCCGGTCGCCGGGCCGGTGTGGCGCGTGAGCCTGGCAGGCGACTGGTCCCCGGATGGCACCCGCCTCGCTCACAACACGCAAAGCCCATTTCCGGACCCGGTCGAGAGTCTGGTGATCCGGTCTCAGGCGGGAGAGGTGACGCGGACCTACCCGCTCACTCCCGCCCTGCACACCAGCAACGGAACCCTCCGGTGGGTTACCGAGGACCGGCTGCTGATGTTCGCCTACGAGCAGGGTCGCGATGGGATCTACTCGGTGAGCCTGCGGGATGGGACCCATGAGCGTCTCGCCACGCCGCCTTCCATCGGGCGCGGCGCGCTGAAGTGGTTCGAGGCCGGCCCCGATGGTCGGGTCCTGTATCTCCTCCGCGAACCCAGGGACGGCGGCGACAGTGAGCTGCTGGCATTCGACGTCGCAACCGGGGAGCTCCGCCGGCTGGGAACCGCTCGAGGTGCCATCCCCGCTTCTCTGGCGGTTTCTCCCGACGGGAAAGAACTCGCGTATCTGGTGAACGACGCCGCGACGCGGACCGTGGAACTGCGGGTTCTGGCCGGGTCCGGCACCGGCACCGCTCGTACCCTCTATCGGGCGCCGCGGGGAGGGATGGGAGCGCCCATCGCCTGGATGCCGGACGGCACCAGGCTGGTCTTCAAGTACCGGAGGGGTGACGACCCTCCAGGCCTGTGGACCGTCGGCCTCCGGGGAGGCGATCCGGTGCCACTGCTGGCCAACTGCTGCAGGGAAAACGACGTCCGCATCAGCCCGGACGGACGCCGGCTGGTCTTTGCCGGCGGGCGCGATCGGGGCGAGCTCTGGATAAGCAGGAGCTACTAGACTGACCCGATCCGATGAGCTGACCATGGCCGGCTGGCGTGGAATACTCACGGGGATTGCGCTGGCGGCATCCTGCTCCACCGGTGGAGGAGGCTCGACCGTGAAGGGTCAGCTGCCGGAGGCCGGCGACCTGGAGTCCCTGGTCATCCGCACCGATTTCACCGATGACGCGCGCTGGAACGAGGTTGCGGGTGCCATCACCCGTCCTGTCAGCGTGCCTCCCGCCGGCACCTTCCAGGCCAACGTGCGGCTGGTCGACGACCTCCGGTATGACGGACTCACCATCAGCCGGCTGCTGGAGCTGGTGCCCGCGGGTGCGGAGCCGTTCTTCCTCTTCCTGGTGGATTCGCAGACCCTGCAGCATCCCGACCATCCCGTGCTGGTGGTGGACCTCTACCACGAGCGGGGGCGGTTCTTCCGGGTCATCCCGTCGGAGATGTGGGGCGTGCAGAACAACCTCAGCATCGCCAACATGGACTGGGAAGACTTCTCCGAGGTGGTCGATAGTGACGGGGTTTTCCGAGGATTCCCGCGGCCACAATAGCAGAAGCGAACCACGATAGCAGCGTGACGGCCTGCCAGTCCTTGTTCGCCGATCACCCTGACCACAGGTGGCAAGTGCGATTGACCTCCTCGCGCCACCGGTCCATGATTCGGGTGCGTGCGATCGACGCATCTGGTCCGCGGAAAGGGCTGTGCCCACGATCGGTAGTGCCTGTCACATTCACGACCTCCCTTTTGGTCTGAGCGTGCGGACCCGGACGCAACGAAAGGGTGGTTGCCATGCCGCACGTCCCCTCGGACGAGCTTCATCCGCTCAATCTGGAACAACTGAAGAAGCAGGCGAAGGAACTCAGCCGGATGCTTGCAGCCGGTGACCGCCAGGCGCTTGCCCGCTTCCGGGCGCACCATCCGAAGGCGAGAGGCCTGACCGACGAGGCGGTGCACCAGTGTCTGGCCCGGATCACCGAGGCCCAGCTGGTCATTGCGCGTGAGCTGGGGCTGTCAACCTGGCCCCGCCTCCGGGATCACATCGATCGGCACCGGAGCGCCAGGGCGGCAGTTGCCGCCGGCGCGTCCGTGCTGGATGGCGAAATGGCCACAATCCACGTCCGGTGTGGCACCGACATTCGGGAAGACCTGAAACGCGCCGGGCTGCAGGGAGACTTTCTCGGGTTCTTTGATCCAGTCTGCCAGGGACCGGTTCCGCGGGTCGGCGACCTGCTCGAGGTCCGGGCCGGTTTTGTCGCCTCGGCCTACGGGATTCCAGCCGAGCAGGCCCGGGCCGATCTGGCGCGCCAGCTCCAGGCGCTCGATGCCAGTCGCGCGGCGGAGCGGGTGGTGCTCTGGTTCGAGCACGACACCTTTGATCAACTGATTCTCGCGCGGATCCTCGGCTTCTACGCCGAGCAGGGCGTTCCGCGGTGGCTCGAGCTGGTGCAGGTCAATCGTTTTCCAGGAGTCGACCGCTTCAAGGGGCTGGGCGAGCTATCAGCCGCAGCCCTGCGGATGTTGTGGGAAGATCGGCGACAGGTGGGAACGGAGCTGCTGGATCTTGGCCTGAGAGTCTGGAATGCGCTCCGCGATCCTTCACCCATGGAGCTGTTTCGTCTGGTTCACCGATCCGAGCTGTTGCCCGCGATGGGACCAGCCCTGCTGCGGCATCTCCAGGAACTCCCTTGGCGCAGCGACGGATTGAGCCTGACCGAGCGTGCTGCTCTGAAGCTCGCGGCTGACGGGCCGGTGAAGGCCGGGGACATGTTCGTCCGACTGAGTGACCTTGAGTATCCGGTTCATCTCGGGCTGGGCGATTCGATGTTCGCGGCGATTCTCGAGCGCCTGGCCGGAGCTCTTGCGGCTCCGATTGCGATCCAGCGGGCGGACGCCGCTGTTGCGTGGCATAAAGGAATCGTGGCCCTGACGTCCGTGGGCCGGCTCATTCTCGACGGAGAACTGGATTACTTGAGCACTGGGCCCGTGGAGCGCTGGGTGGGCGGCGTCCGGATCGTTGGCGGAACGTCGGCGTGGCGCTGGGATCCGGCTGGTCAGTCGCCCGTGAAGCAGGGCGGAGAGGGAGAGTCTGCAGGCTCCGCCTGACCAGTCCCGGCCAACAGCGGATGATGCAGCCGTGAAACGTGCGGAAGGGTCTTG
>DASTEX010000214.1:0-3623 GCA_035709185.1 Gemmatimonadales bacterium | reverse complement strand
GAATCCGGTTACCGCTGGCGTGAACTCGCGGGAGCGACCAAGGGCGCTCCCGGCTTCACCAGCCTCTCTCCCCGGCAAACCGGTATCGACTTCACCAACACCGTCAGCGACTCTCTGGTGCTGGCCAACCGCATCCTGGTGCAGGGCGGCGGCGTGGCGCTGGGCGACGTCGATAATGACGGGCGGGTGGACATCTTTCTCTGCCGCACCGACGGTCCCAACGCGCTCTATCGCAACCTGGGGAACTGGCGCTTCGAAGACATCACCGCCACCGCCGGCGTGGCCGCAGCCGACCGGTTCTCCACCGGAGCCGCCTTCGCAGACATGGACGGGGACGGCGACCTCGATCTCCTGCTGCTGGCGCTGGGCGGCCCTAACGCCTGGTTCATCAACGACGGGACGGGCCGTTTCACCGAGCGGCAGCTGCCCGATTCGGCCGGCAGCACCACGGCTACGCTGGCCGACGCGGACGGCGACGGCGACCTGGACGTCTACATCGCGAATTACAAGACGTACACCACGCTCGATCTGATCACGCCGCAGCAGCGCGCGTTCGACCAGGTGGTGCGCGAAGTGGGTCCCCGGCAGTTCGAAGTCCAGCCGCAATATCAAAAGGACTACCGGGTGTACCTGCGGGACGATCTTCGCGGCGTGAGCCTGGTCCAGCGCGCCCACCCCGATTTCTTCTACCTGAACGAAGGCGGCGGCCGGTTCACCCGGGTGCCGCTCACGTCCGAGCGGTTCCTCGACGAACAGGGACGCCGGCTTCCCTTCGAGCCGGAAGACTTCGGCCTGGCCGCGCGCTTCGTGGACCTCGATGCCGACGGCGATCCGGACCTCTACGTCGCCAACGATTTCGAAGACCCCGACGAGTACTGGATCAACGACGGCCGGGGCTATTTCCGGAAGGCGCCGCCGGTCGCGCTCCGGACCACCAGCAACTCCACCATGGCGGTGGACTTCGCCGATATCGATCGCGACGGGCTGGTCGACATGTTCCAGACCGACATGTTGAGCGACGATTCCCGGCGGCTCAAGACCCAGATCCCCACCCACACCGCGCTGCCCAAGATGCCCGGCCGGCTGGACGACCGGCCCCAGATGCAGCGCAACACGCTGTTCCTCAACCGGGGGGACGGCACCTTTGCGCAGGTGGCCGAATACGCCGGAGTCCAGGCGTCCGGCTGGTCGTGGGGAGCGGTGCTGAGCGATGTCGACCTCGACGGCTGGGAGGACATCCTCATTGCCACCGGCCACCTCTGGGACCTGATGGACGGCGACACCCAGGAGCGGCTGCGCAACCGGCTGACCGACGTCGACTGGAAGCGGGTCCGCTGGGAGTATCCTGAGCTCAGGCTGAAGAACAAGGCCTTTCGCAACCGGGGCGACCTGACCTTCGAAGACGCCACCGAAACCTGGCGCTTCGGAGTGGAGGAGGACGTCTCCCACGGCATTGCCGTGGGAGACCTGGACGGCGATGGCGATGGCGATGCGGTGGTCACCCGGCTCGGCTCGCCCGTGCTGATCCTCCGCAACGACGCCACGGCGCCCCGGGTGGCGGTCCGGCTTAGAGGAGATCCGCCTAACACGGAGGGCATCGGGGCCAGGATCCGGGTGACCGGCGGTGCGGTTCCGGTCCAGGAGCGCGAAGTCGCGGCCGGTGGACTCTATCTCTCCCACAGCCAGACCCAGTATGCGTTCGCGGCCGGCAGCAGCGACTCCCTGACTATCCTGGTCGACTGGCGCGACGGCCGCCGCTCGGTCATTCCCCACGCCCGCCCGGGCCGGCTCTACGAAATCGCGGCCGCCACGGCCACCGCACCCACGCCGTTCGATTCGCTGGCGGCCGACTCCACCGGGCCGCTCTTCGAGGATCGCTCGTCCGAATTGAACCACCGCCACGTCGAGGCGCTGTTCGACGACTACGGCCGGCAGCTGATGCTGCCGAACTCGCTGGCCCAGCTCGGCCCCGGCGTGACCTGGTTCGACTACGACAGCGACGGCGACGAGGATCTGATCCTGCCCACGGGCCGGAGCGGACGCCTGGCCGTCTATCGCAACGATCGCGGCCGCCTGATTGATGCCGCCGCCCGACTCCCGGAAGCCAAGCTCGACCAGACCGGCGTGATCGGGCTCCGGGACAGCTCGGGTGCCCGGCTGATCGTCGGGATTTCTTCGTATGAGGCTCCGAACGCCGGCGAAGCCCTGGCCGCTCCCACCGCCGAAGTCATCGAGATCCGGAACGGCGTGTTCCGGATGGCAGAGTCCCTCCGAACGGGTGACTCGGCCAGCGTGGGACCGCTCGCGGCGGCCGACTGGGACGGAGACGGCGACGTGGATCTGTTCGTGGGCGGTCGGGTGCTGCCGGGCGCGTATCCCCACTCCCCCTCTTCGCACCTGTACCGGAACCACGGTGGGCGTTTCGAGCGCGATGCGGCACAGTCGCGCCTGCTCGCCGGCCTGGGAATGATCTCGGCCGCACTCTTCAGCGATGTCGACAGTGATGGGGATCCCGACCTGCTGCTGGCGCGGGAATGGGGCTCCATCGTCCTCCTGCTCAACGACAAGGGCGGCTTCCGCAACGTCTCGGAGCAGTGGGGCCTGGCCGCCCATTACAGCCGCTGGAACGGCATCGCCAGCGGTGACCTTGACGGCGACGGCCGCCTGGATCTAGTCGCGACCAGCTGGGGCCGGAACACGGTGCACCAGGCCGATTCCACCCGGCCGCTCCTGCTGGTCTTTGGCGAGTTCGGCGGCCGGCCGGGCGTCGATCTGTTCCTGGCGCGTCACGATCCCCGGCTGAACGCGGTCGCCCCGCTGGCCAGCTTCGGGCGGCTCGGGTATGCCGTGCCGGAGATCTACGCCCGGCTCCGGAGCTACTCGGCGTACGCCGATGCCCCGTTGGAACGGGTGCTGGGACCGGCGGCCGGTTCGGCCCAACGGCTGGGAGCGACCACGCTCGATCATCTGATCTTCTTCAACCGGGGCGGCCGGTTCGAGCCGGTCTCGCTCCCGCGCGAGGCCCAGCTGGCGCCGGCCTTCCACGCCGGGATCGCCGACTATGATGGTGACGGCGCCGAGGACCTGGTCCTGACCCAGAACTTCTTCGCCACCGAAATCAACATCCCCCGGTATGACGCGGGCCGCGGGCTGCTGATCCGGGGCGATGGACGCGGCGGGCTCACGCCGCTTTCGGGCCAGCGCTCCGGGATCATTGCGTGGGGCGAGCAGCGCGGAGCGGCCCACGCCGATGTGGACGGCGACGGCCGGCTGGACCTGGTCCTGGCCCAGAACAGCGCGCAGACCCGGTTTCTGCACAACCGCGGAGCCCGCCCCGGCCTCCGGGTCCGGCTGATCGGCCCGCCGGCCAACCCCGACGCGATCGGGGCCCAGCTGCGGGTGGTCTATCGCGACGGCAGCGAAGGACCGGTGCGTGAGATCCAGGCGGGGTCCGGCTACTGGTCGCAGAACGGCGCGGTCCAGGTGATGGGACTGCGGGCGGAGCCGGCGAGCGTGAAAGTGAGGTGGCCGGGAGGCAAGGAATCCACTTTCACGGTTCCCACGGGAGCTCGGGAGATAAGCGTGAGCCGTGAGCCGTGAGCCGTGAGCCGTGAGCCGTGAGC
>DASTEX010000213.1:0-2801 GCA_035709185.1 Gemmatimonadales bacterium | reverse complement strand
CTTGGAGAGCAATCCCTTGACCGGCTCCTCGGGCGCGAAGGCCGGGTCGCCGTAGTAGAAATCCCGATCGGCAAAGGCGAGGCTCATCGCCTGATACACCGTGTGCAGGTAGCGGCTGCTGTTGTAGCCCATCGCCTTGAGGTCGGCGTTCTCCAGGATGTTGAGGGCCTGGAGCATCGCAGGACCCTGATTCCACAGGGGGAGCTTGTAGACCTCGATCCCCCGATAGGTTGTGGAAAGCGGCTCCTCGATCTTCACCTTCCAGCCGGCCAGATCCTCCATCGTGAACAGGCCGCCCTCCTCACGCGCGCCGCGCACCAGCTCCTGGGCGATGTCGCCCTTGTAGAACCGATCGTAGGCCGCGTAGATCGCCTCCTTCCGGCTCTTCCCCGCCTTGAGCGCCTGCTGCTCGGCCTCGACCAGCTTGCGCAGGGTGGCCGCCAGGTCGGCCTGGCGGAAGATTTCGCCCGGCTCGGGCGCCTCGCGCGCCTGACCCGGGTGGGTGAGAAACACTGCTCGGGAGTACTTCCACCCGGCGATCCGCTTCTTCTCGGCTTCGATCCGGTCGGCGGTCTGGGCCTCCATCGGATAACCGTCGGCCAGCTGAATGGCGGGCTCGAGGATTTCCCGGAGCGAGAGCTTGCCGTACTCGGCCAGCATGGTCATCAGCCCGCCCGGCGTGCCCGGGGTCGTCGCGGCGAGAGCCCCGAATTCCGGCGGGTAGCGCAGGTTCTTCGACTTGAAGTACGCCGCGGTGGCCCCGGTGGGCGCCACGCCCAGTGCGTTGATGCCGATGACCTTCTTCTGGCCGGGGTGATAGATCAGCGCCTGGGTTTCCCCGCCCCAGGAGAGCACGTCCCACATGGTGGCCACCGAAGCCAGCATGGCGCAGGCGGCATCCACGGCGTTGCCGCCCTTCTGGAAGATCATGGCGCCGGTGGTGGCGCCGAGCGGCTTGCCGGTGATGGCCATCCAGTGGCGGCCGTGGAGCGGCGGCTTGGCGGTGCGCTGGGCCACGCCGGCCTGGGGCAGCAGCAGGCCGAGCGCGAGGATCATGAGTGTCAGGCGCATGGTGCCTCCGTGGGGCTCCGCCCCTTCGCTTCGCTCAGGGTGACACGTGCTCGCTCAGGGTGACGACCGTTCCGGCTTGGGCACGGCGGCGGCGATCTCCAGTCCCTTGTCGCCCTCGCCGATCCGCCCCATCACGATGTCGGGATCGTGCTCGAAGAACAACCACCACTCCTCCTCCAGCGCCTCGCGGACCAGCTTGCGCTTCGATTCCAGGGTGCGGAGCGGCTCCAGATCGTAACCCATGATCCAGGGGAGCGGGAGATGGTGCCGGGTGGGAATGAGGTCCGCCACGTAGAACAGGGTCTCTCCCCGGTCGCGAACCTGCACGCTCTGGTGGTAGGGCACATGCCCCGGGGTCACCCGGACCGATACTCCGGGCAGCACCTCCAGGTCGCCGTGCAGCAGCTTCCACTTCCCCGCCTCGGCCACCGGCTCGAAGTTGTGGGGGAGGTACGACGCCCGGGTCCGCTCGTTGGGGTGGCGGGCGAAGTCGAGGTCGCCCCACTGCACCACGTAGGTCGCCTTGGGAAAGGTGAGCCTGGCCCCGCCCACCGCGACCCCGTTCTTGTCGTGCTCCTCCCAGGTGTTCCCGCCGGCGTGATCGAAATGCAAATGGGTATTGATGACCCAGCGAACATCGGCCGGCGCGAATCCCGCTTCGGCCAGCGCGGCCTCCAGCTGGGTGCGGCCTCCGGGCCCCTCGTTGCTGACCCCGTAGATGTCCCGGAACTTGGCGTCCTCCTTGTTGCCGAGGCCGGTATCGATCAGCACCGGTCCGTCGGGATGCTCGATCAGCAGGCAGCGCATCGCCAGCGGGATGCGGTTGCGGTCGTCGGGCGTGATCTTCCGGGACCAGAGCGGCTTGGGCACCACCCCGAACATCGCGCCGCCGTCGAGACATTGAACCCCGGCCTCGAGGGAATGGCAGCGCAGGCTGCCCAGCGAGAAGGTGTGGATCAGAGCCATGGCGGTTGCTCGCCGGTCATCGGGCCCGGGAGGGCGGAGCGCCGCTTCTTTCGCGCCCGCCGCGCCCGGGCCCGCTCCAGCATCTCGAGATCGGCGACGGTACGCACCCCGACATCCCGCGCCAGGCAGAGCAGCCGCTGGAGAAGCTGGGCGGTGACCAGGGCATCTCCCGCGGCGCGGTGGCGGGCGGGATTCTCGAAGGCGAAGCGCTCGGTCAGCGCACCAAGCGAGCAGGAGGCCACTCCCTGCACCAGCCTCCGGGCCAGCCGGACGGTGCAGAGCCGCATCCCGTCGAGCTGCTGATCCCGGGCCCGGCGCATTTCGGCGGAGACGAAACCCCAGTCGAAGCGCGCGTTGTGGGCGACGAAGATCCGCCCCGCCAGCGCCTCGAGCACCTGCCCGGCCACCTCTTCGAACCGGGGCGCCGCGCGCACCATGGCCTGGGTGATGCCGGTCAGCTCGCTGATCATCGCGGGGATGGGCCGGCAGGGATTCACCAGCGACTCGAATACCAGCTCCCGCCGCTCGCCGTGCACCAGCACCACGGCGATCTCGGTGATCCGGTCATACCCCGAGGCGCGCATCCCGGTGGTTTCCACGTCCACCACCGCGAAGGTGCATTCCTCGAGCAGCGGCTGACCGGTCGCGGCGGCAACCAGGGAGAAGCTTCCATCGGCCAGCCGCCGCACCCTGGGGTCGGCGCCGAGCAGCGCCAGGGCCAGCCGTTCGGCCACGATGTCGGGGGCGCGGGACAGCCCCAGGAC
>DASTEX010000212.1:0-3532 GCA_035709185.1 Gemmatimonadales bacterium | reverse complement strand
GGATCGATCCGGTCGGCAAACACCAGGCTGAAGGCCGAGTCGCCCAGCGGAAGACACCGCGGTGGGGTCATGCGGCGAAGGGCGCGACGGTGACCCCCGATTGTTCCAGCCGCTCGCGGGTCGTGCGCAACAGTGCGACTGCCATGGGGCCGTCGCCGTGGACGCAGAGCGAATCCGCTTCGATCTCGAGGACGGTCCCGTCCCGCGCTGCCACCATCCGGTCGAGCACGATCCGGGCAGCGCGATCGGCACAGACGGCCGGATCGTGGAGCACGGCGTCGGGGCGGTTGCGGGGTGTGAGCGAGCCGTCGGGCTCGTACTGCCGGTCTACGAACGCTTCCCGGGCAAGGGCCAGGTTCTCCCGCCGGGCCGCGTGGGCCATTTCACTGTGCGGCAGCGCCAGCAGCACCAGGTTCCGATCGACCGCGGCAATGCCCCGGACCACGGCATCGGCGATCGCGCGGTCCTTCACCGCGGCGTTATAGAGCGCGCCATGCGGCTTGACGTAGCGCAGACGGGCTGCTTCCGCCGCGCAGCAGGCGGCCAGCGCGCCGATCTGGTAGATGATCCAGGCCTCGATTTCGGCGGGGGCGGCCTCCATGCTGCGGCGGCCGAACCCCAGGAGATCGGGATACCCGGGATGCGCCCCGATGGCCACGCCGTTCCGGGCAGCGAGCCGAACGGTCTCGCGCATCACTACCGGATCACCGGCGTGAAAGCCGCAGGCGATGTTGGCGGAAGTAACGAGGGTGAGCAGCTCCGGGTCCTGGCCGATACGCCAGCGGCCGAAGCCCTCACCCAGATCGGCATTGAGATCGATCCGGGGCACCCCGGAATTTACTGTCCCGGCGGCGGAACCTGGGGCGGTGGCGGAACCTTCGGTGGAGTACCCCGCGGCGGGAGCACCGTATCGGGGGGCTGGATCCGGAACGCGAAATTCTGCTGCACCAGCTGGCGCACCTTGATTCCGCCCAGGAGCGCGGGACGGAAACGCATTTTCGGCAGGGCCCGCTTCACGGCGGCGGCGAAGTCCTGATGGGTTGTGTTCACCACCTGGAAGCTGGTGGTGTCCGCCATGCCGGTGGTATCGACCACGTAAATCACGAACACGTGCCCCTGAATTTCCTGTTCCAGCAGGCTGCGCGGGTATTCCGGCGCGGCGCTCCATTCATAACGCTTCACCGCCGAGTCCACTTCGATCTCGGTGAGGATCGAGTCGCCCAGGAGCGATGGGAGATCGATGGAAACGGTGAGCGGCTTGTCCGCCTCGCCACTGTCCGCGACCAGCCGGCCGGTACCCAACCCCGCACCGCTGTTCTGGTCTGAATCGCCGGTCTCTTCCGTCTGATCCCCGCCCCAGGCCTGGTCGGCCGTGCCTTCCCGGGCGGCGGGCCGGTCCGGAGGGACCAGGAAGGTGACGAACTGGTCGGCCAGGCGGGGCCGGTCAGGGACACTGCGATAGGCGGCCACGACGAGGAACACCAGCACCGAGTGAATCACGAGGCTGATGGCAATACCGGCCGGCGTACTACGATTTTCGTGTGATTCGAGTAAGAGGTGCATCGGTCCTCACTCCGACGAGGTCCGCCCCCGGAAACAAAGATGCCGTCCCGGGCCGGGATCATACCACCCCGGCTGTCCACACCCTACGGGCGGGAGGCCGTGCAGGATCCACGCCGCATTTCCTAAGGGCCGCTTCAAGCGCCTCCAGGATCAGGTCGAAGTGCAGGGTGCGGGTGCGCTGAATCCATTCATCCCTGCAACCGACCGCGCGAGCGGCCTCCAGCAAGTCAGCCTCGGTGGCGGCCAGCAGGTGGGCCGTCCGATGCCCCCTGAGCCTGAAGGGGTTCTCGTGGACTGCTACTCCACCGGCCGCCGCCCAGGCCCGCGCCAGCGGTACTTCCCGGGTTCCGAAATATCGCCAGGGAGCCCCCTTCATTCGTAGTCCTGGACCGACCGGCGTGCCCGCTTGGTCTCCCCCCGGAGCTTCTTGGTCCGGATGCGGTGCTCCACCGACGTCCGGGTCGGTCGCGTCTTCTTCCGGGGCGGCGCGACCCGCAGCCCCGCGGCGACCAGCCGGCTCAGCCGCTCGAGGGCCGCGTCGCGATTCTGTCGCTGGCTGCGGCGTTCGTCGCTCACGACCCGGAGCCGCCCCGACCGGTCCAGCCGTTTCGCGAGTCTTCGCAGGAGCAGCTCGCGCTGCTCCTCCGACAGCGAGGGACTCTCCCCAATGTTCCAGCGCAGCTCAATCCGGGTGGCCGTCTTGTTTACGTGCTGCCCGCCCGCGCCGCCGGCCCGGGTGGCCTGAAAGGAAAACTCCCGCCAGGGGATCTGGAGATCCGGCGTGATCTGGAGCCCATCCCCGGTCCGGTCCATGGCCGAAACGAAAGCGACAACCCGGCTCTCCGCAATCGTTTCGGATGGTCCCCCGGGCCGTTACAATTCGGGCATGACAGACCTGGAGCGCCTGGCCGCCCACCTCGAACGCATGGGGCGAGTGCTGTTGGGATTCTCCGGCGGGGTGGATTCCTCCCTCCTGGCAGTGGCGGGGGTCCGTGCCCTGGGCGTCGAGCGATTCCTCGCGGTGCTGGGAGTGAGTCCGTCACTGGCGGACGCCGGCCGGGCGCAGGCCGGGGCGCTGGCGGAACAGTTCGGTGTTCCCTTCGTGGAAGTGGAGACTCGCGAGCTGGAAGACCCGCGCTACGCTGCCAATCCCACCAACCGCTGTTTCTTCTGCAAGGCCGAGCTGTGGCGCCGGCTGACGGGGGAGGCCCTGGCCCGCGGCTTCGACAGCGTCATTGACGGCACCAACGCCGACGATCTGACCGAGCACCGGCCCGGGCTTGGGGCTGCCCTGCAATACCAGGTGCGGTCCCCTCTGGCCGAACTGGGCTGGCGCAAGGCCGATATCCGCACGGCGGCGCGGGCGCTCGGAATACCGGTCTGGGATGCCCCGGCTTCACCCTGTCTGTCGAGCCGGATCCGGTACGGTGTTGCGGTCACGCCCCAGCGATTGCGGCAGGTGGAACAGGCCGAGACGTTTCTCCGTTCCCTGGGGGTCGAGGGTGATCTGCGGGTGCGGCACCTGGGCGAATCGGCCCGGATCGAGGCCCTGCCCAGCCAGTTCGCGCTCCTGGAGCGCTGCTGGGCCGGGATCACCGAGGTATTTCACGATCTCGGGTTCACGACCGTCGAGCGGGATCCAGCGGGCTACCGTCGGGGCGCGCTGCTCCCGCTGGCCGGGGCCCGCTGAATGCGGCTGTTCGCCGCCATCCCGCTTCCCGGCAAGGCCCACGAGGCGGTCGCCCGCCAGCTGCGTGAGCTGAAAGAGCGCAACTGGCCGGTGCGGTGGGTCAAGGACGAAGGGATCCACATCACGCTGAAATTCTTCGGCGAGGTGACGCCCGACCGGCTCGACACCATTTCCGAGATGCTGCAATTCTCAGTCGAGGGGATGAATCCCATGACGCTGGCGGTCACCGGGGCGAGGATCTTCCCGTTTCCCGCCAAACCCCGGGTCATCACGCTGGAA
>DASTEX010000211.1:0-4464 GCA_035709185.1 Gemmatimonadales bacterium | reverse complement strand
CCGGGCGGTCGCCCGCCGGAACCAGAGGGGAGCACCGAGAGCGAGCAGCCGGTCGCCCACCTGGTCCGCAGGACGTCCCAGCAGGTACTTCGGCATGTACCAGTAGCCGCGCCGGGTGCTGTGAAGCGCGAGCACCCCGGTCTGCGCCGCTTCCACCACGATGTCGCACCCGCTGTTGCCGCCGCCAACCACCAGCACCCGTTTGCCCTCGAAGATCTCGGGCGTGCGATAGTCCGCCGAATGCAGGGACAGGCCGGTGAACTCACCGGGATACTCCGGGTACTTCGGGAAGGTGTGGTGACCGTTGGCCACGATCACCGCCTGGTAGCGTCGTTGCTCTCCCCCGCCGAAGCGGAGGTCCCAGGCGGTGCCGGCGTCGCCTTGGGCTTCAGGCGTGACCGAATCCACCGGCGTGTTGAACCGGATCAGCGGGAGCAGGCCGTGATGCTCCGCGTACGAGCGGAGATAGGAGAGAATCTGCGAGTGGTGCGGATAGTCGGGGAAATCCGCCGGCAGGGGAAAGTCGGGATACTCGGTGCCAGGCTTGGAGCTGATCGTGTGGGTGGACCGGTAGACCCGCGCGGCGGACTTGCCGTAGTTCCAGTTGCCGCCCAGATCGTCTTCCCGCTCGAAGATGTCTACCGTGAAGCCGGCCTCGCGAAAATGCCGGGCGGCCACCAGGCCGGAGCTTCCGGCTCCGATGACGGCTGCCGCGCCAGGCTCCATCACGGGTCGGTCGGCACCAGCCGGCCGGAAGCCACCCTGCCCGGGGCGGGAGATTCGACGGTGTCGGGGAGGACCAGCCGCCGAGTTGCATGCAGCGCCAGCACCACCGCCGTCAGCAGGAAGACGGCGCCCGCCTGGTGGACCGCGCCCCAGAACACGGGGCTGGCCGGGAACCGCAGGATGGTCACCACGCCCAGCAGGAACTGCAGTATCACCGCGATGCCTAACAGGCGGCCGTGGCGCGAATACCCCGCGCGGGTGAGCCGGGGCCACAGCCATACTCCCAGGCCCAGGAGCAGAAAGCCGAGGAGCCGGTGGATGAACTGCACCATCACCGGGTTCTCGGTCAGGTTGCGCCATGCGGGGGTGAGTGTTCCCAGCCCCGGCGGTACCAGGGCGCCGCCCATGAGCGGGAAGGTGTTGAACATCCCCCCGGCCCTGAGCCCGGCCACAAACGCTCCATACATGAGCTGCAAGCCGAGCAGGACAGCGAAGCCGGTCAATGCCGCACGAATTCTCGCTGACAGCAGATCGTCCGCCTGCCCGCCAGCCCGCCGGCCCGCCAGTGTCAGCGCCACCCATAGCGTGACGCCGAATGTCAGCAGGGCTGTCAGCAGGTGCGCCGCCAGCCGATAGTGACTCACCGACGGACGATCGACCAGGCCGCTGGCCACCATCAGCCACCCCAGCACACCCTGGAACGCGCCCAGACCGAAGATCAGCAGGACCCGGTTCCGCAACGGCCGGTTGAAGTAGCCTTTCACCAGGAAGAAGAGGAAGGGCACCAGGAACACCAGTCCGATGGCGCGTCCCAGGCCCCGGTGGATGTATTCCCACCAGAAGATCCGTTTGAAGTCGCCCAGGCCGAAGTGGGCGTTGATCTGCTGGTATTGCGGGGTGGCCTGGTACCGCGCGAACAGCTCCTGCCAGTGCGCTTCCGACAGCGGAGGAAGGGCTCCGGTCACCACGTCCCACTCGGTGATGGAGAGGCCGGAACCGGTGAGCCGGGTGATGCCGCCGATGGTCACCATCGCGGCGATCAGAGCGCAGCCCGTGAGCAGCCAGATCCGGACGGGCCGGTTGGAATCGAGGGTCATGCCGGAAAATAGCGCCGGCGGGCAAGCGCCCCGGCGCTTGACCCCGGGCCCGCTCTCCGGGATGCTTCCTCGGGGGACTGCGGAGCCGGGCATGACGTTACCGCAACCGATCCTGGTTTTGCTGCTGCTGGGGCTGGCTGCCGAGGCCGTGCCGGCCCAGCAACCGCGGGAGACGGACGCGCAGCGCCGCGAGCGGCGCGCGATGGTGGAATTGATCGGGGCCCGCGGCGTGCGGGACCGGGCTACGCTGGATGCCCTGCGATCGGTGCTCCGCCACGAATTCGTTCCCGCCCAGTACCAGGACCAGGCCTACGCCGACCATCCCCTTCCCATCGGGCACGGCCAGACCATCTCTCAGCCGTACATCGTCGGTTACATGACCGAGATGATCCGGCCGAAGCCGGGGATGAAAGTGCTCGAGGTCGGGACCGGCTCGGGCTATCAGGCGGCGATACTGGCCGCGGCCGGCTGCGAGGCCTTCAGCATCGAGATCTTCGAACCGCTGGCGACGTCCGCCCGGGAGCGGCTGAACCGCCTGAAATACCTGGTCGAGGTGCGGCACGGGGACGGCCACTTCGGCTGGCCGGAGGAGGCGCCGTTCGATGCCATACTGGTGACCGCCGCGGCGGGGTTCATCCCCCCGGCCCTGGTCGACCAGCTGAAGCCCGGCGGCCGGATGCTCATTCCGGTGGGAAGCGTGAGCGGGGTCCAGCATCTGATCCTGGTGCAGAAGAACGATCGCGGTCAGGTCTCCACCCGGTCGCTGCTTCCGGTGCGATTCGTGCCGCTGCTGAGCGGGAATCGCGAACGGTGAGTCCCGCCCGTCGCAGCACCGCGGTCCTGCTGCTCTCGGCCGGGGTGCTCGCCTGGGAAGTGCTGCTGATCCGCATTTTCGCCATCGAACAATTCCATCACTTCGCCTCCATGGCCATCGGCGTGGCCATGCTGGGGGGCGGCGCGGCCGGAACCGGGTTTGCCCTCATTCGGGCGGGAGGCCGGGCCGACCCTTCGGGCTGGTTTGCGCCGCTCGCGCTTGGAGCAGCGGCGGCTGTCGCGCTGGCGCCGTTAGGCGCCGAGGTGATCCGGGTGGATCCCACGGTCCTGGCGTGGGATGCCCGTCAGTGGGCCCGGCTGGCGCTGCTCTACCTGCTGCTGGCCCTCCCCTTCTTCCTCGCGGCCGGCGCCACGCTCGCGGCCCTGGCGGGCGCGGGAACGCGCACCGGCATGGTCTACGGCGCCAGTCTGGCCGGGTCGGGAATCGGCGCGGTCCTCCCGCTCCCGTTGCTGTGGTTCTTCGATCCGCTCCAGGCCACTCCGGTCCCGGCCCTGCTCGCGGGGCTCGCGGCCTGGTTCGCCGCGCCGGTCCGGTCCGGTCAGCAACGCGTCCGGTTGCTGGCGGCCGTGGTTGGCCTCGGTTCGATCGGCCTGATGCTGTGGCGGCCGCTCCACCCTCGTGCCCTGCCCTACAAGAGCCTGCCGCAGGTGCTCGCCTTTCCGGCTGCGCGGGTGACCGCCGAACGCGGTAGTCCTTCGGGATGGGTGACGGCAGTGGAGGCGCCGGCCTTTCGCTATGCACCCGGACTCTCCCTCGCGTACCGCGGGGCGTTCCCATCCCAGGCCGGGATCTTCTCCGACGGCAACCTGGTGAGCGCGCTTTCCCGCTGGGACACCGCGTCGGTATCACTGCTTGACTGGCAACCTTCGGCTCTGCCGTTCGCGCTCGGCGCGAGAGAGCGGGTGCTCATCATCGGCGGCGGCGCGCACGAGCTGGCCAATGCCATCCATCACGGCGCCAGGTACGTGAAGGTGGTGGAGCCGCAGCCGCTGGTGGCCCGCTTCTCCCGCGCCGCCCTTCCGATCGCAGGAGGGAATCGTGCGGTCGTCGAGTGGGAAGTGGATTACGCGCGATCGGTGGTGGCGCGGGGTGGAGGTTTCGACCTGGTGCTCATCGGACCCTCGTCAGGCGGGTCGCCGGGGCTCTCCACCACCACCCTGGCGGAAGAGTATGACCTGACAGTCGAAGCCTACCAGCGCTATCTGCGCGTGCTGTCGCCCGGCGGAATGTTGGCCGTCACGGGGTGGAGCAGCGATCCGCCGGCGGAAAACGTCCGCATCATCCTCACGGCCGGCGAGGCACTGCGCCGGCAGTCTCCGGAGGCGCTGGCTGCGGGAATGATCGTGGTCCGCAGCTGGGGCACGGCCACCACGCTGGTCAAGCCGGCCGGATTCACACCGGTAGAGATCGGGCGGCTGGAGGAATGGTGTGACAGCCGGTGGTTCGACATCGACTGGCGGCCCGGGCTGGTGTCGCCCGAGGCGCGGTTCAACCTGGTGGACCGTCCCGTGCTGTTCGAGGCCGTGCGCGCGGCCGTCACCAGTTCCGACTCGGCCCGCCGGTTCGCGGCGGCGTCGCTCTTCAACGTCCGCCCGGCCACCGACGACCGCCCCTATCCCCATCACGTGATCGGCCTGGGAGCGATGGGACGGTTCCTGGCGGAGCCGAGAGGAGACTGGCTGTCGTTTGCCGACTGGGGCTCGCTGGCGCTGATGGCAACGGTGATCCAGGGAGCGGTGCTGGGCCTGCTGCTGATGGGCCTGCCGCTGCTGCTGGGACGGAGCACGATGTCGGGGAGGCCGGGGG
>DASTEX010000210.1:0-10390 GCA_035709185.1 Gemmatimonadales bacterium | reverse complement strand
GGGCCAGCAGCGCCAGGAAGTGGTCCTTCCGGCGGTCGGCCTCCTGGAGCCGTTCGGCCAGCTCGGCCTGGCGGGCGAGGGACGCTTCGAGCTCCGCCGTGCGCGCCGCCACCCGGCGCTCGAGCTCCGCGTTGAGCCGCTCGATCTCCCGGGTCTGCCGGTACAGCTCGGCAAAGGCCCCGACCTTGGCCCGAAGAATCTGGGGAATCACCGGCACCGATACGTAGTCCACGGCCCCCGACTCATACCCCTTGAGGCGGTCGAGGTCGGTCAGGTGCACCGCCGACACGAAGATGATGGCGGTGCGCTGAAACCGGGGATGCTCGCGAATCAGTTCGGCGAGCTCGAAGCCGTCGAGGCCCGGCATGCTCACGTCCATCAGCACGACGGCAATCTCGTGCTTGAGGAGGAGTTCCAGGGCTTCCCGCCCCGAGCCGGCCTTGATCAGCCGCTCCTGGAGCGGCGCGAGGATCGCCTCGTAGCTCAGCAGCTTGGCCGGCTGGTCGTCCACCAGCAGGATCCCGACCGGTTCACGAGGGCTCATGAGATCACTCATCAGCGGTGCAGCCAGAGGCGGAGCGTCGACAGAAGCTGCTCGGTATTGACCGGCTTGGCCAGATAGTCCGACGCGCCCGCCTCGAGGCATTTCTCCCGGTCTCCCTTCATGGCCTTCGCCGTGAGCGCAATGATGGGCAGCCGCTCCATTCCGGGGCGCTGGCGGATCGCCTGGATCGTCTGGTAGCCGTCCATGTCGGGCATCATGATGTCCATCAGCACGATGGCGACCTGGTTGCGGTCCACCAGCTGGATGGCCTCCTGGCCGGTGCCCGCGGTCAGCACCACCATTCCCCGGCGCTCCAGCACACTGCTCAAGGCAAAGATGTTGCGCGCGTCGTCGTCCACCACCAGCACGTTCTGGCCCACCAGGGCCTCATCCGACCGGTGGAGCCGGTCGAGCATCCGCTGCTTTTCCTCCGGCAGGTCGGAGACGACCCGGTGGAGGAAGAGGGCGGTCTCGTCGAGCAGCCGTTCCGGCGATTCCACGTCCTTGACCACGACGCTCCGCGCCAGCGCATGCAGCCGGTTGTCTTCCTCGGGCGAGAGCGCCTTGCCGGTGAAGACCACGACCGGCACGTCCGCCAGCGACGGGTCCTGCCGCATCGCGTCGAGCACGTCGAAGCCCGACATGTCAGGCAGCTTGAGATCGAGGACGGCGCAGTCGTAGGACCCGGTGCGGAGTGCCTCCAGGGCCGCCTGGCCGGTGCCCACGGTGTCGATCTCCACGTCGCCGTGCTCCAGCAGCGCTTCGATGCTCCGCTGCTCGGCGGCATCGTCCTCGATCACCAGCAGCCGCTTCCGACGCGGGGTGGTGTATCCCTTGATCCGGACCAGCGCGGCCTCGAGTCCCTCGGCGGTCGCGGGCTTGGGGACGAAGCCGAACGCCCCCCGCGACAATCCGTGCTGCCGGTTGTCGTCGAGGGTGACCATCTGCACCGGAATGTGCCGCAACGCCGGATCCTGTTTCAGCTGGCTCAGGACCGTCCAGCCCAGCATATCGGGCAGGAATACGTCGAGCGAAATGGCAGTGGGCCGGTAGCGCCGGGCCAGCTCCAGCGCCTCGACCCCCCGGGTCGCCGCGAGCACCCGGAACCCCTGCCCCCGGGCCAGGTCGATCAGGACTTTGAGATAGTGCGGATCATCCTCGACGATCAGCAGCACGGGACCTCCGTCGAGGTGCTCCCGGTCGTCGGCCACCTGGGGCGCGGGCCGCTCGGCGGCGGGTGCGGCCGGGAACGACCCGGTCGTCCGGCCGGACCGCGGCTCGGCCTCGAGCAGGGCCGCACCACCCGATGGGCCCAGGTAGCGCTGGGGGAGGTAGAGCGTGAAGCTGCTGCCCACTCCGGGGGTGCTCCGCACCTGGATCTCGCCGCCTAACAGCATCGCCAGCTCCCGGCTGATGGCCAGCCCCAGGCCGGTGCCGCCGTACTTCCGGCTGGTGCCCGCATCCGCCTGCTGGAAGGCCTCGAAGATGATCCGCTGCTTCTCGGGCTGAATCCCGATACCGGTGTCCGAGACCTCGAAGGCCAGGACGGCCGGGGCGCGCGACAGCACCGGATGATCCGGGGTCCACCCCTCCCCGGCGGGCGCCACCCGCAGGCGGACCCCGCCCTGCTCGGTGAACTTGAACGCGTTCGACAGCAGGTTCTTGAGTACCTGCTGCAACCGCTTGGCGTCGGTGGTGATGGTCCCGGGGGCCGCCGGGTCGACGCTGACGTCGAGGAAGAGCCGCCGGGTCTCGGCCTCGTGCCGGAAGGGCCGCGCGACCGCCTCGAGCAGGCTCGGCACCAGGATGTCCTCGGCCACGATGGTGACCGTGCCCGACTCGATCTTCGAGAGATCGAGGATGTCGGTGATGAGATTCAGCAGATCGGAACCCGCGCCGTGAATGGTGCGGGCGAACTCCACCTGGCGGGGCGTCAGGTTGGCCTCCGAGATTTCCGAGAGCTGCTGGCCCAGGATCAGGATGCTGATGAGCGGCGTCCTGAGCTCGTGGGACATGTTGGCCAGGAACTCCGATTTGTACTTGGACGTGAGGGCCAGCTCCCTGGCCTTGTCCTCCAGCGCCCGCCGGGCGTGCTCGATCTCCTGGTTCTTGCGCTCCACCTCGGCGTTCTGCTCCGCCAGCTGCTGGGCTTTCTGGGCCAGCTGGTCGTTGGTCTGCTGCAGCTCGCGCTTCTGGGTCTGGAGCTCGGCGGCCAGCTGCTGCGACTGCTGCAGCAGGGCCTCGGTCCGCATGGTGGCCTCGATGCCGTTGAGCACGATGCCGATACTGGTGGTGAGCTGCTCCAGGAAGGCCAGGTGCGACGGGGTGAACTCGGTGAGCGAGGCGAGCCCCAGGACCGCCTTGATCTCGCCCTCGAAGATCACCGGGAACACCACGATGCTCCGGGGCATGGCCTGCACGAACACCGAGCCGATCCGCACCGTGTCCGCCGGGATCCGGGTGACCAGGATGCGGCGCATGTCGCGGGCGCACTGGCCGAAGAACGACTGGCCCATTTCCAGCTCGGTGGGATAGGCCCGCTCGTGCCCATCGGCATAGGACGCCAGCAGCGTCAGCCGGTGCCGGTCGCTCCGGACCTGGTAGATGGCGCCCTGGTGCGCCGTCACCAGCGGCACCAGTTCCGAGAGCAGCAGCCGCCCCACCGTGGCCAGATCGCGCTGGCCCTGGAGCATGCTGTTGAACCGGGCCAGGTTGGTCTTGAGCCAGTCCTGCTCGGTGTTGCGATCGGTGGTGAGCCGCAGGTTGTTGATCATCGTGTTGATGTTGTCCTTCAGCTCCGCCACCTCGCCCCGGGCATCGACCTCGATCGACCGGGTGAGGTCGCCCTGCGTGACCGCGGTGGCGACCTTGGCGATGGCCCGCACCTGGGTGGTCAAGTTCGCCGCCAGCAGGTTCACGTTGCCGGTGAGGTCCTTCCAGGTGCCGGCCGCACCGGGCACATTGGCCTGGCCGCCCAGCCGCCCTTCCACGCCCACCTCGCGCGCCACCGTCGTCACCTGCTCGGCGAACGTGTCGAGCGTGCCGGTCATGTTGTTGATGGTTTCCGCCAGCGCGGCCACTTCGCCCTTGGCATTCACGGTGAGCTTCTGAGTCAGATCGCCGTTGGCGACCGCCGTCACCACCTTGACGATGCCCCGCACCTGCTCGGTCAGGTTGGCGGCCATCACGTTCACGTTGTCGGTCAGGTCCTTCCAGGTGCCGGCCACGCCGGGCACCGTCGCCTGCCCGCCCAGCTTGCCCTCGGTGCCGACTTCGCGGGCCACCCGGGTCACTTCGGCGGCGAAGGCGTTGAGCTGATCCACCATGGTGTTGATGGTGACCTTGAGCTCCAGGATCTCGCCCTTGACGTCCACCGTGATCTTGCGGGACAGGTCGCCCCGGGCCACGGCCGTGGTCACTTCGGCGATGTTGCGCACCTGGGCGGTGAGGTTGGCGGCCAGCAGGTTGACGTTGTCGGTCAGGTCCTTCCAGGTCCCCGCCACGCCCGACACCACGGCCTGGCCGCCCAGCTTGCCGTCGGTGCCCACCTCGCGCGCCACCCGGGTCACCTCGGCCGCGAACGAGCGGAGCTGCTCCACCATGGTGTTCATGGTTTCCTTGAGGTTGAGCAGCTCGCCCCGCACGTCCACCGTGATCTTGCGCGAGAGATCCCCGTTGGCGATGGCGGTGGCCACCTCGGCGATGTTGCGCACCTGACCGGTGAGGTTGCTGGCCATCGAGTTGACGTTGTCGGTCAGGTCCTTCCAGGTGCCGGCCACGCCGGGGACCAGCGCCTGCCCGCCCAGCCGGCCCTCGGTGCCCACTTCGCGGGCCACGCGGGTCACCTCCGAGGCGAAGCTGTTGAGCTGGTCCACCATCGTGTTGATGGTGTCCTTGAGCTCGAGGATCTCGCCCTTCACGTCCACCGTGATCTTGCGCGACAGGTCGCCCCGGGCCACCGCGGTGGTGACTTCGGCGATGTTCCGCACCTGGGCCGTCAGGTTGCTCGCCATCGAGTTGACGCCGTCGGTGAGGTCCTTCCAGGTGCCGGCGACGCCCGGCACCACCGCCTGTCCGCCCAGGCGGCCTTCGGTCCCCACCTCCCGCGCCACCCGCGTGACTTCGGAGGCGAAGCCGTTCAGCTGGTCGACCATGGTGTTGAGGGTTTCCTTGAGCTGCAGGATTTCGCCGCTCACGTTCACCGTGATCTTCTTGGAGAGATCGCCCCGCGCGATGGCGGTGGCCACTTCGGCGATGTTCCGCACCTGGGCCGTCAGGTTGCTCGCCATCCGGTTGACGTTGTCGGTCAGGTCCTTCCAGGTGCCGCCCACGCCGGGCACCATGGCCTGGCCGCCCAGCTCGCCCTCGGTGCCCACTTCCCGGGCCACCCGGGTCACCTCGCCCGCGAAGGCGTTGAGCTGGTCCACCATGGTGTTGATGGTGTCCTTGAGCTCCAGGATCTCGCCCCGGACATCCACCGTGATCTTGCGGGACAGGTCGCCCCGGGCCACGGCCGTCGTCACCTCGGCGATGTTTCGCACCTGGGCCGTAAGGTTGCCCGCCATTGCGTTCACGCTGTCGGTCAGGTCCTTCCAGGTTCCCGCCACGCCGGGCACCACGGCCTGGCCGCCCAGCTTGCCCTCGGTGCCCACCTCGCGGGCCACCCGCGTCACTTCGGAGGCGAAGGACCGCAGCTGGTCCACCATGGTGTTGATGGCTTCCTTGAGCTGCAGGATCTCGCCCCGCACGTCCACCGTGATCTTGCGCGAGAGATCGCCGCTGGCCACGGCGACGGTCACTTCGGAGATGTTGCGGACCTGCGCCGTCAGGTTGCTCGCCATCGAGTTGACGCTGTCGGTCAGGTCCTTCCAGACGCCGCTCACCCCGGGGACCGCCGCCTGTCCGCCGAGCTTGCCGTCGGAGCCCACCTCGCGGGCCACGCGGGTCACTTCCGACGTGAACACACTGAGCTGCTGGATCATCGTGTTCACGATCATGGCCGAACGGAGGAACTCCCCTTCGAGCGGGCGGCCGTCGACGTCGAGCCGCAGCTTCTGGCTCAGGTTGCCCTGCGCCACCGCCGCGATGGCGCCGGTGACTTCGGTGATGGGGCGGAGCAGATCGTCCGTCAGGGTATTGACCGATCCCTCCATCTCGCCCCAGGCGCCCATGGTGTGATCGAACCGGACCCGCTCGCGGGTCCGGCCTTCCTTGCCCACCGCCAGGCCGACCCGCCGGAGCTCGCTGGCCATGCGACGATTGGCGGCCACGATGTCGTTGAACGTGTCGGCGATCTTGCCGTCGATGCCGGTCCAGGTGGTCGGCAATTGCGCGCTGAAGTCACCGCTCCGCACCTGCTGGAGCGCATGCAGCAGCTGCTGCCGGAGGGCCGCACCGTCATCGAGCCGGTTTTCCATCGCAGGACGAACGGGTGGGCGGGTGGCGCGACTCATGGAGGACCCCTGTAAATGCCCGGCGCCGGGGCCACGGCATTCAGCAGCGCGTGGTCCCGGCGAGTGTGATAGACCGTTGTGGACTCAAACGATCGGCCTTCAGGTCACAACTGGCAAGGGCTTTTTCGGAGTCGACCTAACATGAACCAACTTGGTGCATAAGGAGGGTGCCGGGTGCCGCGTACCGGGTGCCGAGTACCGTTCAGCGTGCCGCGTACCGGGTGCGGTACGGGGTGCGGGAAGGTGCCCCGTGCACGCCGCACGCTATACGGCACTTAGTACCCGGCACGCTGAACGGCACCCGGTACGCGGCACCCGGCACCCGGCCCCTTTCGTTAGTTGCTGATCTGAATCCCCGTCCGGAACACCGTATCGGTCGAGCCGAATCCGGCGGGAGGTTCGCCCCGGTAGCGCAGGAAATACCCGACCTTGATCGCAATGGCCCGGGTGAGCGGCGCCACCAGGGAGGACTCGGTGTTGAAGCGGTAATCAGCCGACACATCGAAGTTCGGCATGTACTCGACGATCTGCTGAAAGTAGGCCCGCTCCGAAAAGAGGTGCTTGTAGTCGCCCACCAGGCGCCCCGCCACGAAATCGGTGGCCGTGGTCTGGAGCGGGGCCCATTCCTGGTTGAGGGAGACACCCGCATCGAACCGGAGCTGGTCGCCCGCCAGGTCGAGTACCTGATAACCCAGGCCGGCATACTCCTCGAAGTGGCGTTTGACCCCGGCGAAGAGGTTGTAATCGTAGCCCACGCCGGCGAAGGCCAGCAGCCTGGCCGTCAGGCCGTAGTCGCCCCGCAGCCCGGCGATCACCGCGTTCGCATTCTCGACGTCATCGTTCTGGCCGTAGTCCCACCGGAAATTCTGCCGGACCGTCAGGCGGGGCGTGGTCTTCCATTCGATCCGGTCGGCCAGGCCGAGGGTCGTGACGTCGGTGTTGCCGCCGGTCTTCACGAAACTGACATCACCGGCCACCTGGAACGGCTTGGGCGGCGGCTCCTGGGCGGTCAGCGCGCCGGCGCCGAACGGGGCCAGAAGGACCAGAGCGAGGAGTCTCATGCGGCCGCCAGCTCCGAGGTGCATTGCGGGCAGCGGGTCGCCGCGATCGCAATGGTGGATTTGCAGTAGGGGCAGGGTTTGGTATCGGGCGTGGGAGGCGCCGGCTGGCGACGCAGCCGATTGGCGGTCCGCACCACCAGGAAGATGGCGAAGCCCACGATCAGGAAGTTGATGACGTTATTGATGAACGCCCCGTAGTTCACCGTGACGGCGCCGGCCTCCTGGGCGCCAGCCAGCGAGGGGTAGGGACCAGCCGGAGTGCCCTGCTTCAGGGTCAAATAGAGGTCCTTGAAATCCAATCCACCCAGCGCCAGACCCACCGGCGGCATGAGGATATCGTCCACCAGGGATTTGACGATCGCGCCGAAGGCCACGCCGAGGATGATGCCCACGGCCAGGTCCAGCACGTTGCCCTTGATGATGAATTCGCGAAACTCCTTGAACATCAGGCCCCCTCGCGGTTGGATCACGAGACGATACGGTCAGCCAGGGGAAGGATCAATGAAGTACGGAAAAGCTGGGAGAGGGTCGGGACTCAAGACTGGCGGGGGTTGTTGACTGGGCGAGGTAATCATCCTATTATCCGGATAGACAGATGATTGCCCTCTTCGACCAGCTTACCGCCTTGGCCGACCCCACCCGGGCCCGGCTCCTGCTTGCCCTCGAAGGGCAGGAGCTCTCGGTACGGGAACTCCAGGAAATACTTCAACTTCCGCAGTCCACCGTCAGCCGCCACCTGAAGCAGCTGGCGGACGAGGAGTGGGTCCTCTCCCGTCCGGACGGCACCAGCCACCGGTACCGGTTTGCCGCCCCAACCCCGGACTCCCCCCGGCATCAGCTCTGGCAGCTGGTCCGGAGCCACCTGGCCAATACGCCATCGGCCCGGGGAGATGCCGGCCGGGTCCGGGCGGTGCTGGCCCAGCGCCACACCCGGTCGAAGGAGTTCTTTGCTTCGGAGGCCGGCCAGTGGGACCGGCTGCGGGAGGATCTGTTCGGGCGGCGTTACGAGCTCACGGCCCTGCTAGCGCTGCTCCAGCCCGACTGGGTGGTCGGGGACCTGGGCTCTGGGACCGGGAGCTTCGCGAGCCAGGTGGCGCCGTTCGTCCGCCGGGTTATCGCGGTCGACGAATCGCAGCCGATGCTGGATGCTGCCCGCGAGCGGATCGGGCCGCACAGCAACATCGAGCTCCGGCAGGGCGAGCTGGAGCTGCTGCCGGTGAACGAGGCGGAACTCGACCTCGCGGCACTCCTGCTGGTGCTGCCCTATGTTCCTGATCCGGGCCGGGTGCTGGCCGAAACCGCCCGGGCCCTTCAGCCGGGCGGGCGGGTGGTGGTGGTCGACCTGCAGCCGCACGACCGGGGTGACTGGGAGCACACGATGGGACATCTCTGGCGCGGGTTCAGCCCGGGCCAGATGCTGGGATGGATGAACGGGGCCGGTCTCAGGGACGCGCGTTGCGTGGCCCTGCCACCGCTGCCCGAAGCCAGGGGGCCGGGCCTGTTCGTGGCCTCGGCCTTCAAACCTGCATGAGGAATCCGATGGCCACTAATCTCGCTACGATGCATCCGTTCGTTGCCGCCCGGGAAGCCGGCCGCGAGCCGTTCAAGGTGAAGGACCTGAACCTCGCGGAACTCGGCCGGAAGGAGATCCGGCTGGCCGAGCATGAAATGCCCGGCCTCATGGCGATCCGGGAGGAGTACCGGGGACAGAAGCCGCTGGCCGGCGCGCGGATCATGGGCTCGCTCCATATGACGGTGCAGACCGCCGTCCTGATCGAGACCCTGGTGGAGCTGGGCGCGGATGTGCGCTGGGTCTCGTGCAACATCTTTTCGACCCAGGATCACGCGGCCGCGGCCGTGGTGGTGGGGCCGGAGGGCAGTCCGGCCCATCCGCAGGGGACGCCGGTGTTTGCCTGGAAGGGTGAGACCCTCGAGGAGTACTGGTGGTGCACCGAGCAGGCGCTCCGCTGGCCCGACGGCTCCGGTCCCACCCTGCTGCTGGATGACGGCGGCGATGCCACGCTGCTGGTGCACAAGGGCGTGGAGTTCGAACGGAACGGTGCGGTCCCGCCCTTCGATCCCGCCACCGAGCCGGAAGAGTGGGGCGTGATTCTCGACCTGCTTCGCCGCTCGCTCCGCGAGGAGCCAGGGGCCTATACCCAGCTGGCGGCCGGACTGCGCGGCGTCTCGGAGGAGACCACCACCGGGGTCCACCGGCTCTACGAGATGATGCGCGACGGCACGCTGCTGTTCCCGGCCATCAACGTCAATGACTCGGTGACCAAGTCGAAGTTCGACAACATCTACGGCTGCCGTCACTCGGTGATCGACGGGCTCAACCGGGCCACCGACGTCATGCTGGCCGGGAAACTCGCGGTCGTGTGCGGCTACGGCGAGGTGGGGAAGGGCTGCGCCCAGGCGCTGCGGGGCCAGGGCGCCCGGGTGGTGGTCACCGAAATCGATCCGATCTGCGCGCTGCAGGCTGCCATGGAAGGCTTCCAGGTGACGACGGTGGACGACGTCGTGGAGACGGCGGACGTGTTCATCACCGCCACCGGCAACTTCAACATCATCACCGCCGGACACATGGCGCGGATGAAGGACAAGGCGATCGTCGGGAACATCGGCCATTTCGACAACGAGATCGACATGGCCGGGCTCAAGAAGGTCTCGGGCATCCGGCGGGTCAACATCAAGCCGCAGTACGACGAGTGGGTCTTCCCCGACGGCCACAGCGTGCTGGTACTGGCGGAGGGCCGGCTCCTCAACCTGGGCTGTGCCACCGGCCACCCCAGCTTCGTGATGTCGGCCAGCTTCAGTAACCAGGTCATGGCCCAGATCGAGCTGCACCTGCATGCCGGCCAATACGAGCGCAAGGTGTACACGCTGCCCAAACACCTGGACGAGAAGGTCGCGCGGCTGCACCTCGACAAGCTGGGGGTCAAGCTGACGACGCTCACGCCGGAGCAGGCAAAGTACATCGGCGTGAAGACCGACGGCCCGTACAAGGCGGAGCACTATCGGTACTAGTCATTAGTCGCGAGTCGCTGGTCGTTAGCCTTGCTGGTCGAGCATCACGGCTCTCGCCGCCATCTCGGCTAACGGCTCACGGCTCACGGCTCACGGTCACCGGGAGGGAGAATGCGAAATCTCGCCTTTACCATCATGGCACTGACTGCGGCACCGGCCGCGGCCGCCCAGCAGGAGCCGCTGCCGAGCGTGCAGCTTCCGGCCGAGCTGGATCGGGTGCTGCGGGATTACGAGCGAGAGTGGGGGGCGCGGAATGCGGCCGGGCTGGCGGCGCTCTTTGCCGAAGACGGCTTCGTCATGCA
>DASTEX010000209.1:0-8015 GCA_035709185.1 Gemmatimonadales bacterium | reverse complement strand
GGATGCCCATGTTGGCGCCGCGGCGGGTGCCGCCCTGCTTGACCACGTCGGTCGAGGCGTCGAACAGGCTCATGAACGAGACCGGGCCCGAGGCCACCCCCATGGTGGACCGGACGATGTCGTTCTTGGGGCGCAGCCGGGAGAAGCTGAAGCCGGTGCCGCCGCCCGACTGATGCACCAGCGCCATGGCCCGCAGGGTGTCGTAGATGCCGCTCTGGCCGTTGGAGAGGGTGTCTTCGACCGGCAGCACGAAGCAGGCGCTCAGCTGGCCCAGCGGCCGGCCGGCGTTCATGAGGGTGGGTGAATTGGGCATGAACAGCCGGTGCGCCATCACGTCGTAGAACGCTTCCGACAGTGCCTCGACAGCTCCCTCCGACGCGCCGTAGGACCGGTCGGGTTCGGCAATGGTCCGGGCTACCCGCCAGAAGAGATCGGACGCGGTTTCCACCGGCTTGCCGGACTCGTCCTTGAGGAGGTAGCGCTTTTCCAGAACCGTGATCGCGTTGGGCGACAAGGCAACAGGGCCGCGTGGAGCAGCTGCCATGGGATCCCTCGACTGCGTCAGTGTTGAGGCTGGAGCCAGACGAAGTGAGTACAGCGAGGGGTCAAAGTAGGCGAGTGATCCGACGCGGGCAATACGGCCGAAAGGCCAGCATCTACGGCGCAAAACGGTTTACACATCACAAATCTGCTCAGCGCACCTCGAACTCCCTCGACCGCCGGGCCCGTCCCCCCAGCCCGTCCGTTACCGTCACCTCGATCCGGTAGAGTCCCGGCTTCAGCTTGTGAATATCCAGTACATGGCGAACCAGCTGCCGGCCCAGGCCAACCGGCGGAGTGAGGCGCTCGTTCGACACCACCCCCGCCCGGTCATCGGCCCGGATCACGGTGAGCTGGGTCTGCAGCGCGGCTCCGGGAGGAACCGTGACTTCGTAGGCCAGCTCCGCGCGCTGGCTCCGCTGGATAAAGCCGAGCGGCGCCATCGCTACCCGTTCACCATTCTCGAGACGGGCCTGCCATGGCTGCGATTGCACCCCGACCACCAGGTCGCTCATCTCCAGTTTGCCGGTCGGCAACACTTCGAACGAACGGATGGGAAGCAGCGTCCCGACGCTGTCGCCATCCTGGAAAGCGATGCGCAGCCGCATCCGTCCCGGCGGAATCGGCACCGAGAGCGTGCCCGCCAGCCACCGCTCACCCAGGATCTCGTGCGTCAGCGGCCGGGCCACGGTGTCGAGCGTTACCAGGCGGTCGCCCGCCTCGCTGAAGCCGGAGAGCCGGACGCGCAGCGGGTATTCGATGCCCTCCCCCAGCCAGGCCGCGCGCAGCGGCACGAAAGGAACGGCGAACGCGACGTACAGCCGCGCCCCGGTGGAGTCCAACCCGAACGCGCCGAAGTCGACCCGGGCCGGCAATCGATGACTGAAGCGATCGCGATACGAATCGGTGGTGGTTGCGGTGCGCAGACTCTGCCGGCTCATGGCGCGCTCCGCGAGCAGAAAGCTCCGGCGGTCGGGCGTCGCCCGTCGTTCGCGGCGGTAGAGCGGCGAGATCTGCTCCCGCGAGCGCAGCAGCACTTCCTGGCTCCGGGACACCAGGTCGCGAGTAGCCGGAGAGGATGCCTCGACGGTTTCACCCACATCGAGCAGGCTCTCCACCAGCCGGAAGACTTCCGGGTCATGCCGGGCAACGAAGTGGATGATCAGGTCGCCTTCGGCCCGGTCGTAACGCCACGACTCGTTCGGTTCCACGCCCAGGGTGGTCAGCTCCACCCGATCGTCGGGTTCGCCGTGCCGGATGTACATCAGACCGCGGTCGTCGACCGAGACCGGGACCGCGGCGATGAATTCCGGAATCCGGCCCGGCAAGTAGAGCGGATACGTGCGTCTGGCGTGATACAACCGGCGATAGTGTTCCCGCAGCCGCTCGCCCGGGAGCCGCAGATCGGCGGCATCGCGCCGGCCCCAGAAGCCGCGCAGAAACTTCGTCCGGTTGGGGCCCGCGGCCCGATCGAACTCCTCGAGCTCGCCCCGGGATCCGATCAGCTCGATGTCGTGCCGGTAGGCACGCACCGTGACGCTGTCGTCGTAAACCGACCCTTCGAAATAGGGAGCGACCCCGTCGAGCCGGCCGAGGAGAAAGCGGGTGCGGGCCAGTTCCAGCAGCGCCAGCCCGCGCTGGCGGCCGGCATGGGGAAGCCAGCTGTCGAAGACCCGCAAGGCGGCCTGGGGATCGCCGAATTCCCGTTCCAGGCGTCCCAGCCCGGCCAGGACCGAGGGATTCCGGGCCGGCGGCCGGCCCGCTACGCGCAACGCCACCAGCATGGTGCTGACCCGTTCCGGCTGGCGTTCTCGCCGCCCCTGGAAGGCTTCCTCCACCACCATGTCGGCGAAGCGACCATCGGTCATTGCGGCGCGGGCCAACGCGACCGAGGCGCGAGCGTAGGGAGCGTCCGCCGAGGCCCGCCTCGTGCCCGTAGCTCCGGTAACAGCCAGGCCGAACTCGGCCAGTCCGAGTCCGAACCAGCCGTAGCCCCACTCGGGCGAAAGCCGGGTAACCGTTTCGAATTCGGAGGCGGCGTCGTCGAAGTAGCGGGTGGCTCCCAGCTCGGCCTGTCTCAGGGCCAGAAATCCGAGCCGGAGATGCTCGAAGGGATCGGCGCGGTCCCGGCGCAACCCCGCGACCATTCGGGCCTCAACCTGGGACAGACCGAGACTGTCCCCTACCCGGTCCAATGAGTCCCGGAAGGCTTCCAGCACCGTGCGCTGTGCGGGGGTCTGCGCCAACACTGGAGCGAACCCGGTGGGGACCCCCAGCGCGGCCAGTAGCAGCCACTGTTTCACCATCGTTGGGGAGACGTCCGAGAAGAACCCGAAATCACATTTCCTCACCCAGCAGGAAGGCCCGCAAACCGTCCCGTACGGCCCGGGCATAGGCGGCCCTGCCGGGCTCGGTCCGGAGGGCCCATTCCTGCTCCGGGATCATCATGAACATTCCCTCGACCAGGACCGATGGCATCCAGGTTCCCCGGACCAGCGCCAGGTCGCCCCGGGCAACGCCCAGCTCACGCAGGGGCAGATGCCGGCTCAACGCCCGTTGAATGGACCGAGCCAGGGGAATACTCCGGGGGTGAAAATAGAAAACGCTGGTACCGTTGTTGGTAAAGGGATTCACCCCGTCGGGCAGGGCATTATTGTGGATCGAGATCAGCACGTCGGCGTCGAGGCTGTCAGCCAGTCTGACCCGGGGCCAGAGATCCACCGGCCGTTCGTCTCGGCGGGTCAGAACGACCCGGGCGCCATCCTCCGTGAGCAGGCGCTCGAGCACCAGCGCCACGCCCAGGTTGGCTTCGGCCTCGGTCAGTCCGCCGGGCCCGGTGGCGCCGGCTGGAGGGTGTCCCGGATCGACCACGATGGTTCTTCCGGCGAGCGGCCGGGGGCGGTCGATCGCTGGCCGGGGCCTCAGCTCCAGCAACAGATCGTGGGCCTGCCAGCGAAGCCGGTATCCCCATAATGGACCGGGGAGGGTTGCGGTCAGCTCGACGACGTCGGAAGCGACCTGGCTCCAGGTGACCGAAGCCAGCGGCCCGGTGGATGCCCCGTAGCGAATCCAGTTGGGATCACCCAGCGTGGAGTAGAGCTTCAGGGTGATGCCGTTGGCCTGCTCGTCCACCTGGTACGGAACCCGCCAGCTGAGCGGCAGTCTGAGCACCGCGCGACCCGGTTCTGTCGTAGTGGTGATCGACCCCAGCACGGCGGGTGTGAGCGGGGCCCCGGCGGGCAGAGGTCGGACCTCCGCCGCAGTCACCCACGCCGCCTGACCATTCGACAGGCGCAGGCGCAGATCGCCGTTGATCCGCCCGCTGATCGCGGCCCGGGTGCCCGCGGGGAAGAACCAGTGATAGGTCCCCCCCGGAAGGGCCCGTCCCACGGTGATGCCATCGGTGTTGCCTTCGCGGCGCGGGTCGTCGTCGAGTTCGACCACTTGAAGCGGGGCTTCCAGGCGGGTGAGATGAACCGGCCACGGGACTCGAACGGTATCGGCCTCATGGATCACTTCGACGGAGGCGGGTCCGCTATCGGAGGGTATCCCGACTGCGGTGACGGGTCCGAGCCACGACCCGATGGTATCCCGGACCACCACCCCGCGATACCGGTCGCTTCGGAGCGTGGTCCGCAGGTTGGCGCTGTCGCGGTCGAAGGCGCGAACGCCGGCCGGAATCTCGCTCATCGACGGAACCGCCGCGAGCTCGATCGGGGCACGACGACCCGGCAGCCACAATCGCACGGTGGCGCCTTCCGGGGCGCGGACCCCGATCGGCAGCGGCTCGTCCGCGGGCCACCAGACCAGGCCCCGGGGCGTGAAGCTGGTGGTGTCGATCCAGGCCCCGCCGTTCCGGACCGGTTCCGGGGCCGAGCGGCGGCGAAGAAGGTGACTCGAGCGGGCCGAGTCGCCGCCGCGAACCGCCAGGAGATCCAGCCGGAGCTCGGGCCCGGGAGGCAGCCTGATCCAGGCCAGCCAGGTGCCGTTAGGCCGCACGGGAATCGAATCACCGTTGAGCCAGAGCCGGGCCCGGCCGGTTCCCACCCGGCCGAAAACAAAGCCCGAATCGATGTCGTCTATGAGGGAACCTTGGGGCGGATGGACCACCTGGATTTCGAGCGGCCCGTCCACCACGGGAAGGGCGGGGAGCGCGGGAGCGGATTCGGGCGCAACACCGCTGCTGCCCCCCCGGACACAGGCGGAAGCCAGGGGCAACAGCAGGAGGCCCAGCAGCCGGTGCACCATGGTCCGGGAAGCTAACGGAGGGTCCGGCATCGCGTTGACGGTCATGGAGCCGGAGCCCTACAATTCGCGGCTCCGGGAACCATGAGACCGTCCGACGCACCTTCAGGTACCGCGCAGCGGACAGTCCTGGCCGGCACGGCGGTGTTGCTGGTCCTGGTCGGGGTTGTCGCCCTGGCGTATCTGCGCAACGGCCGGAAGGGGCCTGCGGCAGCCGTTGATTCGGGTGGCGACAGCCTGGCCTCCGCACCCCCGGCCCGGGACACCGTCCGAAGTCCGGCGGAAACTGCGCAAGACAGGCAGGCGGAGAGACCCCGAATCACTCCTCCCCGGGTTCGGGATTCGGCACCGGTGATCCGGTTTCCACCCGACTCCAGCCCGCCGCCGACGGTGCAGGACTTGCCGGTTGCCGAGGCCATCAGGGATCCGGCAACCAGGGATGCGGCTCGGCGCCAGGCAGAGCAGATTTATGCCCGGCACGACGCCACACCCGAGGTTCGGGCCGAGGCGGCCTTCACGGTTGCCCGGGTACACTATGAGGAGAAGCGGTGGACCGAGGCGCGGAGCTGGGCGGAGCAGGCCCTCGAGGTGAATGCTCGGAGCGAGCAGGGGCCCGACCGTCTCCGGCGGGCTGAAACGTACCGGACCTTTCTCGAGCGACTTCCCCCGAACCCGGGACTTGAACGGACGTGACCGACAAAGCCGTCACCGCGCTGATCTACGCCAGAACCGACCTCGGCCGCACGCGCGACCACAACGAGGACGCCTTTCTCATCGCCGATCTGAGCGTGGGCCGGTCGAGCCTCCATTCCGAGATCGCCCGGTACGCCATTGGCGAGCGAGGGCTCCTGGTCCTGGTTGCCGACGGCATGGGAGGCGCGGCGGCCGGGGAGCTGGCGAGCGCCATGGCCGCCGACTTGATCTTCGGTCACCTGGTCGGGACCTGGAGCAAGGAAACGGAGCTGACTCCGGACCGGTTCACCTTGCGCCTGCGCGACGCGGTAGAGCTGGCGAATCTCCAGATCCACACCTATGCCCGGGAACATCCCGAGGTCCGCGGGATGGGCACCACGGCCACGGTAGCGGGCATCCTGGGTGATCACCTGTACCTGGCCCAGGTGGGGGACAGCCGGGCCTATCTGGTGCGGCACGGCAAGGCGGTCCAGCTCACCAAGGACCAGTCGCTCACCCAGCGCCTGGTCGACGCCGGGGAGATCACCGAGGAAGAGGCCGAGGCCAGCAGCCGCCGGAATATCATTCTCCAGGCGCTGGGCCCCGATCCCAGGATCCGGGTCGAGTTGACCCACGAACAGATCTCCCGGGGCGACACCCTGGTGCTCTGTTCCGACGGCCTGTCGGGCCAGGTCAAGCGGGAAGAGATCGCGGATTGTGTTTCACGCCAGAGCGATCTTGAAAAACTGGGCAGCGAGCTGATCAGCCTGGCCAACACCCGGGGTGGTCCCGACAACATTACTGTTGTCGTGGCGCGATTCGACGGGCCGGGCCTTCCGGTCGCGGAGGAAGATCCGAGTTACGTGGTGCTCGAAACCGAGGACGGGGCCGGTCAGCAGACACCAACGGAAACGCCGGGCGTCATCGAGCCGCCGGCGCCGACGACAAGGACCGGCTCACCGGCCGGCATGGCCTTGCTCGTGATAGGGGTTCTCATTGTCCTCCTCGCAGTCTTCCTCGCCATTATCTGAGCTGCCGCGCATCAAGCGCGCCACCACGGCCGTGCTCCGGGTGGCGAGCGGCGCCCGCCACGGGATCCGGTACCCGCTCTCCGCCGACTTTGCCACCCTGGGCCGACATCCTACCTGCGACCTCGCGTTCGATCCCGAAAAGGATGCGGAAGTCTCGGCCCGCCACGCGGCGGTCTTCCGCCACGGGCCCGGTTACGTGGTGCGCGACCTGGGGAGCACCAACGGGACGTGGGTGAACGGGACCCGGGTCCGGGGGGACCGTTCGCTCGAGCCGGGCGACCTGATCCGACTGGGCGTCAAGGGGCCGGAGATCGAGTTTGCGGTGGAGGAGGTGGAGGAACCCGCCGCGACGGCACCGGCGCCGCCGCCGGGATCGGGTCCGGTGGCTCCGGCGGCCCCGACACCGCCGCGCAAGGCGGTGATCGGCCAGGAGCAGTCGACCACCGATCTCAAGCTCAGGGTCGAAGTGGCACGGCAAACCGAACGGCTCCGGCGCCGGCTGTTAGGCGCCACCCTGATCGTGATCACCGCGGTCGCGCTCCTGATCGGATGGTTGATCTGGTCGGCCTACCAGGGGCGTCTGGAGCTGGCGCGGCGGCGGGACCAGCTGGTGGCCCGGGCCGACAGCATCAGCGCGGTGTTCCGCACGGCGGCCGGACAGTCGGCCGGTCTCCAGCCGGCGCTCGATAGCGCCCGACAGGATACCGAGGCGCTCAAGGGCGTGATCCGGACCGAGGGCACCAGCGACCGGGCGATCGAATCGCTCGACAGCCGGCTGACCGGAAACATCGCCCGCGGCGAGGCTTTGCTCCGGGCCGCGCGGTTCGATATCAGTACCATTGCGTCCGCCAATGCGCGCGGCACCGTGATGGTGTTCGTCGAGAAGAGTGACGGCAACCGGGCCATGGCCACCGGATTCGTGGTGCGCACCCGGGCAGACACCGGCTGGATCGTCACCTCGCGCCAGGTCCTGCTCGACAGCACCGGGCAGCCGCCCACCCGCATTGCCGTGGCGTTCAACGGCGGCAAGCTGGCCTGGCGCGCCCGGCTCACCGCCACGCATCGCTCGGCCGATGTGGCGCTGATCCGGGTGCTGGCCTGGGGTCACGTGTTCCCGCTGCGGGCCGTAAACCTCAACCCGGCCCCCACTGCGGGCGAGCCGGTCGCAATCATGGGCTTCCCGGGCGGCCCCAACGCCGGCGGCGGCAACTGGACCGAACGCGGGCTCAAGGTCCTTACCAGCAAGGGCACCGTGGCGTCAGTCAGCGGAAGCCAGGTGGTGATCGACGGCTACGGCGCGCCGGCCGCCGGAGGTAGTCCGGTGTTCAACAGCGCCGGTGAGGTGGTGGGAATCATCAGTGGCGAACCCGCCAGCCGATTGCTTCAGGCGGTGTCGGCTTCCGAGCTCAGGGTGTGGGAGACGCTGGTCACACACTAGGTCGGAAGGGTCGGAAGGGTCGGAAGAGTCGGAACAGTCGGAACAGTCGGAAGGGTCGAAAGAGTCGGAAGCGAGGCGAAGGCCTTCCG
>DASTEX010000208.1:0-4900 GCA_035709185.1 Gemmatimonadales bacterium | reverse complement strand
GTCAAGTGTTCCGAGCTGCTGCCCCGGGCCCTGGAACTCGCCGGGGCCAGGCCGGTGATGTGGAAGACGGGCCACTCGCTCATCAAGGCAAAGATGAAGGAGCTGGCGTCGCCCATGGCGGGCGAGATGAGCGGCCACATGTTCTTCGGCGGTGACTGGTACGGGTTCGACGACGCCCTGTTCGCGGCGGCCCGGCTGCTGGAGCTGGTGTCGCGCGGTCCCGGCGGCCTGGCGCCGCTGCTGGCGGACCTCCCGGAAACGTTTACCACGCCCGAGATCCGGGTCGATTATCCCGACGAACGGAAATTCGAGGTGGTGGAGCGGGCGGCGGCCCACTTCGGGGCCCGCTACCAGGTCAACACCATCGATGGCGTGCGGATCGCGTTTCCCGACGGCTGGGGATTGCTGCGCGCCTCCAATACCCAGCCGGTGCTGGTGCTCCGCTTCGAGGCCACGTCCCCCGAAAGTCTCGAGCGCTACCGGGACGAAGTAACCGCCTGGCTCGCCGGACAGGGCGTCGCCGCCTGAAGCCATGACCCCACGCTCGCGCCGGATTGCCGCGGCCCTCGTGGCCATCGCCGTTCTCCTGTTCGCGGGCCGATGGCTGGCACAGTTCCTCGCCGACCGCTGGTGGGCCGCCGCGGTCGCGCCTCCCGCGGCCGTCACGCTCACGCGACGAGCCCTGCTGCGGCTGGGCCTCGATCTGGCCGGCGTCGTGCTCGCCGTGCTCTGGTTCGCGGGGCAGGCGCAGGCAGCCGTGGGCGCCATCCGGGCCCTCCCGCTGCGCGAGCGGGGCGGCAACAGCGCCTTCCGATCGCTGGTGGACCGCCCCCAGGCCCGGGGCGCCGCCCTGCTGATCGCGCTCATCATCGGGGTGCTGGTCGGGGGCGGGACCGGGGAGTGGGCCGATGCCGTGACGCTGGCAGGGCAGGGTGTGACGGTGGGTCTGCCGGATCCGGCGTTAGGCAGGGACGCGGGATGGTATGTGGCCCGGCTCCCGGTCTGGGTCCGGCTCCAGGCCTTTGCCACCGTTCTGGTGTTGCTAGGCTTCGGGCTGGTGCTGCTGACGTACGTCCTGGGGGGCGCGGTGCGCATCACCCGGGGCCTGGCCATCAGCGATGAGGCCCGGGTCCACCTCGGCATCCTGCTCGCGCTGCTGGCCAGCGTCATCGGGACCAGCCAGATCCTCGCGCCGTTCGAGCTTGCCGCCGGACTGCCGGCGCCGGTGGCGAGCGGGATCGTGGAGCTGCACCGCTCGGTGGCCTTCGTCCTGGTGGGCGTGAGTGTCGCTGTGGCCATGCTCTCGATCATCTGGGCGCTCCGTCCGCTCCATTCGCTGGTGGCGGGTGCCTGGCTCGCCCTCAGCGCCGCGATGGTCGGTGCCTACTATCTGCTTCCGGATACGCCCACCGATGCGCTCGATGCGGAGGATCGTTCCCGCCGCCGCGAGTTCGAGCGCATTGCCTATGGACTGACCCCGGTACCCCGGCCCCGCAACCAGGACCGGACCGTTCCGTCGTTCTGGGATTCCACCGCGGCAGCGCATCTGGTCGGGTCCGACACGGCGCACCCCGGCGTGGCCGCTCGCGGCCGCTATCTCACTTCCGCGGGTGATCGACCGGTCTGGGTGGCGATTGCCGCCCCGGGCGATTCGGTCCCGATTGTCCTGCTGGCCGACGACACGACCGCGGCCGGAGGCGGTCCGCTCTCGTGGAGAGCCGCTGCCGCGGCGCCGGTCGCAGGAGTGGAGCCGCTGCTGCACCTGGCGCCGCTGGCAGCTCGTCCCGGTGCTCCACCCGTGGCGATCGGATCCGGTTCCGGGGTTCGCGCGGGCAATGCCTTGCGCCGGCTGGTGATGGCCTGGGCCCGCCAGGCGCCCCGGATTCTGGGCGCGACCTCCGAGGAACGGGTCGGCTGGCTGCTCGATCCCGAACAGCGGCTGCAACACCTCGCCCCGTTCGCGTACTGGCGCACCGTTCGACCCCGGGTCGAGAGCGGCCGGATCCACTGGATCGTGGACGGCTTCGTGCTGGCCGAGTCGTTCCCGGTGGTGCGGCGGGTGCTGTGGGAAGGCCACCGGATTTCCTATGCGCGGGCCGGCTTCGTCGGCGTGGTGGACGCGCAGACCGGAACCACCCGGATCTACCTGCGACCCGACGCCGACCCCATGGCGCGGGCCCTGGCCCAGTCCGCCGCACCGCTGGTACTGCCCGCCGAGCAACTGCCCGCCGAAGTCTCCCGGGTGATTGCCTATCCCGATCTGCTCCTGGGGCTTCAGGCCGAGTTGTATGCCATCGACCGCGCCGAAGCCGCAGGCGACAGCACCGCGATCAACTCGCCGCGACCGCCGGTCGTGGTGGGTGAACAGCCGGGCCGGTACCTGGCGCCGATCGTCGATCGCCGCACCGGAAGGGTGGAGCTCCTGCTGGAAGGCGACTGGGAAGGCGGGCGCGACCGGCTGTGGGAGTACCTGCCTGACAGCACGTCGGCGCCAGAGGCTCCCGATGTCCTGACCCGGCGCTGGCAGCGCTTCTCGCTCTTTCAGCAGGTCCGCGACTCGGTCCTCGCCAGCACCGGGAAGTTCGCAACCGCTGCCGTCCGGTATGCCGTCACCGGGGATGGATTGGTCGCGTACCAGCCGGCCTGGGCGCTGGAACCGGGAGGGCGCGCTTCGGTGGTGCTCGTGACCGTCGCGAGCGGCGACCGGCTGGGAGCGGGCCGTACCCTGGAAGAGGCCTGGCGCAGCTCGCGGGGGGAAATCACCCAGTCGCTCGGGATCAGCGACGATGCCGCCGCCCGGGAGGAAGCGCTCCGCTGGCTCCAGGAGGCCGACTCGGCCCTGCGCCGGGGCGATCTGGTCGGGTTCGCCCGAGCCTTCGCAGCCCTCAAGTCCGCTCTCCAACGGGACCCGCCCAGTCGCCCTAAGTGAAGAGGTTGGTTCAGCTTAGCCGCGAGGTTATAATTCGCACCCTTTGGTGCTTACCAAGCCGTTAGCCGTTAGCCGTTAGCGGTTGGCCTTGAGTCGTTACCGGTGGGTGGGTTTACGCCAAACGTCCGAGCAGTTACCCCTGCCGGCCACCAACTGCAGCTCGATTCAACAGCATGGGCCACCGGCTAACCGCTAACGACTCACGCCAAGAGTAAGGGAGATGGTGTGAACCTCCACGAGTACCAGGCGCGGGCGCTGCTCAAACAGGCCGGCGTTCCCATGCCGGATGGCGATGTTGCCACCACGCCGGCCGAGGCGGAAGCCATTGCGCGGCGCCTGGGCGGGACGGTGGTCATCAAGGCGCAGGTGCATGCCGGCGGACGGGGCAAGGCGGGGGGAGTCAAGCTGGCGTCGACGCCGGCCGAGGCGTCGGAGCACGCCAGCCGCATCCTCGGCATGACCATCAAGGGGCTGACGGTCACGCGGGTGCTGGTGGTGCCCGCCGCCGACATCGCGTCGGAAGCCTACGTCGGGATGATCATCGACCGGGAAAGTCAGCGGCCGCTGCTGATGGTAAGCCCCGCGGGCGGGATCGACATCGAGGAAGTGGCGGCCAGGACCCCCGAGCAGATCCACCGGCTGGCGATCGATCCCCGCTACGGGCTCCTGCCGCATCAGTCGCTGGCCCTCGGGTTCAAGCTCTTCTCCGATTTCTCGCAGGTCCGCGCTGCCGCGCGGATCATGGAGCAGTTGTACGCCGCGTTCATGGCGAACGGCGCTTCGCTGGCGGAGATCAACCCGCTGGCCACTACGCCCGACGGCAAGGTGCTGGCGCTCGATGCCAAGATCTCGATCGACGACAACGAGCTCGAGCGCCGGCCCGATCTGGCGGCGCTGCGCGACGAAACCGCGGAGGCGCCGGCCGAAGTCGAAGCCCGGCGGGCGGGCCTCACCTTCATCAAGCTCGACGGCAACGTCGGCTGCGTGGTGAATGGCGCGGGACTCGCCATGGCCACCATGGACCTGGTGAAATACTACGGCGGCGAGCCGGCCAACTTTCTCGACATCGGGGGCAGCTCCAATCCCGAGAAGGTGGTCAACGCCCTCCGCATCATCACCCGCGATCCCGCGGTGAAGGCCATCCTGTTCAATATCTTCGGCGGCATTACCCGGACCGATGACGTCGCCAACGGCATCAGGACGGCGCTGCAGCAGTTCCCGGTCAAGGTGCCGATCGTGGTCCGGCTGACCGGAACCAACGAGGCGGAAGCGGTGAAGATCCTCGAGGGCATCGGGATGACCGCTCTCAATGCCATGGACGAGGCGGTGCAGAAGGTGGTGGCGGTGGTCCGGGAGGGAGCGTGAGCATCTTCATCAACCGCGACAGCCGTCTGGTGGTGCAGGGCATCACCGGGCGCGACGGATCGTTCCACACCCGGCAGATGATCGAGTACGGCACCAGGGTGGTGGCGGGCGTCACCCCGGGCAAAGGGGGCCAGACGTTCGAAGGCAGCGTGCCGGTGTTCAATACGGTCAGCGAAGCGGTCGGGGCCACTGGCGCCGACACCTCGGTGATCTACGTGCCGCCGGCGCTCGCGGCCGGGGCCATTTTCGAAGCGGTCGACGCGGGCATCGGCCTGGTGGTGTGCATTACCGAGGGGATCCCCACCGTGGACATGATGCGGGTCATGCCGTTCGTCCGCGAGCGCGGGGCCCGGCTGATCGGGCCCAACTGTCCCGGCCTGATCACGCCGGGGCAGGCGAAGGTGGGCATCATCCCGGGCCCGATCTGCGCTCCCGGACGGGTGGGCCTGGTCTCCCGCAGCGGCACCCTCACCTACGAAGTGGTGAATCACCTGACGAAAAACGGGATCGGGCAGAGCACCTGCGTCGGCATCGGCGGTGATCCGATCATCGGCACCAACTTCATCGATGTCCTGGCGGCGTTCCAGAGCGATCCGGAGACCGATG
>DASTEX010000207.1:0-3261 GCA_035709185.1 Gemmatimonadales bacterium | reverse complement strand
GAGCCTTCTACACCACGCCGCTCGTGCTGGGACGCGGGGCGGAGGCCCGGCTGGTGACGGTGACGGCGGCGACCGCCTCCTTCTTTCCGCTGCTTGGCGCGCAACCGTTGTCAGGCAGGTTCTTTACCGAAGAGGAAGACCGCATCGGGGCCGGGTCCCCGGTGGTCGTGGTCAGTGAGCGGTTCTGGCGCCGCCACTTCGGCGGTGACCCGGCGGCTCTGGGAACCAGTGTTCAGCTGGGCAGCACGCTTTTCACCGTTATCGGTCTGGCCCCGGGCGGGTTCACCGGCATCGAACTCAACGCGGTCGATGCCTGGGTCCCGCTCGCGGCCGGCGCCCCCGAAATGCTGGGACCGAGCACCGAGTGGAGCGGGACCCGCAACTGGCAGTGGGTGCGGGTGATTGCCCGCCTGCGACCGGATGCCAGACCCGAGGCCGTGCAGCCGGAGCTCACCTCCCGATACAAGGTGGAGATCGCGAGTGACGCGGGGCTGAACCAGGATGCCTACTTCGGGCTCCACCCGGTCATCGCCGGTCGCAGCCCCGAGGCGCCCCGCAGCACCCGGGTGGCGATCTGGCTGTCGGCCGTGTCGTTCGCCATGCTGCTGATTACCTGCGCCAACGTGGCCAACCTGCTGCTGGCGCGGGGAGCCCGGCGCGAACGCGAGATCGCCGTGCGAATGGCGCTCGGCAGCCGCCGCCGGCGGCTGGTGTTCAACCTGCTGCTCGAAGCGGTTTTCCTGGCCGGCATGGGCGCCGCTCTGGCCTTGCTGCTCTCGCACTGGGGCGGGCTGGCGATCCGCCGGTTTCTGATGCCCGACATCGACTGGAGCGGCCCGCCGCTCGACGGCCGGGTGTTGGCGATCGCACTGATCGCCACTCTGGTGACCGTGCTCCTGGCGGGCCTGGTACCGGCCCTTCAGACCAGCCGGCCGGACTTGACCGGCTCGCTCAAGGCCGGCTCTCAGGGCGCGGGCCGGAGCCGGGGACACGCTCGGCTGCGCCGTTCTCTCCTGGTTTTCCAGACGGCACTCTCGGTGCTGCTCCTGGTGGGAGCCGGATTGTTCGTCCGGAGCCTCAACCGGGTGGTGAACCTGGATCTGGGCTTCGATCCCTCGGGGCTGCTGGTTGCTTCGGTGGAGACTCGGGGATCGGATCTCACCCGACAGCAGCGAGCCGCTCTGGTGGAGCGGATTCACCGGGAGGCTTTGACTTTTCCTGGCGTCGCGTCCAGCAGCATCGGCATCAGCGTTCCCTTCCAGACCCGGTATTCCACCCGTCTGCGCCTGCCGGGACGAGACACCGTGCCGGTCTTGCCCACCGGTTCTCCCAACTTCAGTGCCGTATCGCCCGAATTCTTCGCCACCACCGGAATCCGGATCCTGCGCGGCCGGGCCTTCACTCCGGCCGACGGAGAAACCAGTGCTTCAGTGATGCTGGTGAACCAGACCATGGCGAAGACCTACTGGCCGGGGGTAGAGGCGCTCGGCAAGTGTGTGCTGATCGGAGGCGATTCCCTCCCGCCCTGCGCCGAAGTGGTCGGCGTGGTGAATGACGCCAACACCCAGGAGCTGAAGCAGGAACCGACCATGCAGTTTTACGTTCCGGTGAAACAGGCCGAACGGCTGAACCTGAGCACCGATCGCAACCTCTTCATCAGGGTCGCCGGGAACCCGGAGCAGATGGTCCAACCGATTCGCCGGGCCATCATCCAGGCCGCCCCTGAGGTTTCCTGGGCCAGCGTCCGGTCAATGGAGTCGCTGCTCCAGCCCCACCTGCAGCCGTGGCGGCTGGGAGCTTCCATGTTCGGGATCTTCGGGCTGCTGGCCGCGCTGGTAGCGGCGGTGGGTCTCTACGGGGTGCTGGCGTACTCCGTCGCCACCCGCACCCGCGAGTTCGGCATCCGGGGGGCGCTGGGCGCGTCGACCGGAACCATCACCTCGCAGATCGTCCGCGAAGGCGTGCGGCTCACGGCGCTGGGGCTCGCCATCGGCCTGCTGCTGGCGTTAGGCGGCAGCCGCTGGGTCGCCTCGCTCCTGTTCGAGACCTCACCACGCGACCCGCTGGTACTGGGAAGTGTCGGGCTGGTGCTGCTGATGACCGCGGTGGTGGCGAGCCTGCTGCCGGCCCGGAGAGCGGCGAGGGTGGCCCCCGCAGAAGCCCTGCGGGGTGAATAGTCGAAGGCGTCAGTTCTCGGAAAGAAGAACCGGTCTTTCCGTGGCCTGCCGCGCGATCTCCTTGATCGGCTCCGACAGGTGCTCGCCGTAATGCAGCAGGAAGACCCCGCGCGAGCGGCGGGCCAGCAGGAAGGCCACGAAGGGCATGTCGGCCTTCTGCGCGTTGCACTCACTGCACGCCAGCACCAGGTTGTCCGGACGGTCGTAGGCCGTCTGGCCCTTCCGGGGCCTTACGTGATCCAGGGTGATCCGCTCGGGACGGGTCTTGTTGCCGCAATAGGCGCAGACCGGCCCATGCTGTTCCAGCAACCACTCCCGATGCTTTGAATAGGATCGACCACCGGACCTGCGAAGAACTGAAGACGAGGAATGACGACCGTTGCGCGAGCTTTTGCGGTGGCCGTTGCCGTTTCCGTTACCGTTACCGTTGTGCGAACCGTTACCGTTGCTACTGCGAGACACAAACATCCAGGTTGAAAAATTGTCCGAGCGGGCGGGCCCCATGCCCGGCCGCTGCCTTTACTTGCATCAAAACTAGTGCCTGCGGCCTGTCCGGTCTAGATACAATTCCCGACTGCCATATAGCACAACAACTTGGCAAAACCGGCCTCGCCGGTATCGTCTGATTCCCGGTCAGAATTTGCGACAAACCGCGCGAGCCGCCCGATGTTAGTTTTCATCCCGGTTGTGCGTCTGACCCCGTCCCCCTTCCATTGCCGGTTTCTGCCGCGGAGGCGGCCCTGACCACTTATCCCATCCGTCCGGCCGCTCCGGGAGCGGCTTCGAGCGATACCGCCTGGCTTTCCATCAACGCCATCCGGGTCCTGGCCATGGATGCGGTAGAACAGGCCCAATCCGGCCACCCGGGAACGCCGATGGCCCTGGCCCCGGCGGGCTACGTCCTGTGGACCAGGTACCTCAGGCACGACCCGGCCCGGCCCCATTGGGCCGACCGCGACCGGTTCGTGCTCTCCTGCGGCCACGCCTCGATGCTGCTGTACGGACTGCTCCACCTCACCGGCTACGACCTTCCGCTGGAGGAAATCCGGAACTTCCGGCAGTGGGGCTCCCTGACGCCGGGGCA
>DASTEX010000206.1:0-3494 GCA_035709185.1 Gemmatimonadales bacterium | reverse complement strand
ATATACCGTGGAGACGCCGGCCAAGCGGTGCGCGATCGAGGCGGAAGCGGTGCTCGAGCAACGGGGTATGATGAAAACGGTGCCGGTTATCGAGCGACTGGCACTCGCACCGGACGCCACGGTGTGGGTACGACCTGCGCGTTCTCCTGGGGAAGCGGTGATCATCCGGGTACACCACGGAGCCCGGGTGGACACCCTCTCGAGCGAGGTGTTCCCGGGCTTCTTCCTGTCGAGTACCCGCTTCGTGGCTCTGGAGCGGGACAGTAACCAGAATGCGGTCGCTTCCCTATGGGAAGTACGCCAGCACCGGTGAAGGCACCGAGGAAGCCCTCGGACGGTAGGCATTTCAAGCCAGCGGAGTGCAATGTCGAGCCCGATCCATTACCGCGAGGCCACCAGCGGAGATGTACCCGAGATGGCGCGCTGCCGGCTGAGTGACCCGGCCGCCGGCCCGGCGGACCAACGGATGGCGGCGTATCTCGGGGGAAGACATCATCCGCAACAGGCCCTGGCGCCGCGGGTCGCCTGCCTGGCCCGGGTCGATGGTGCGGTGGTCGGGTACATCGCCGGCCATCTGACTCGCCGCTTCGGCTGTGACGGCGAACTGCAGTACCTCTTCGTGGCGCCATCGTATCGGGGCACCGAAGTCGCCGGGGAGCTGCTTCGCTTCCTGGCGCGCTGGTTCACCCGGCAGGGTGCGGTGAGGATCTGCGTGAATGTGGAGCCGTCCAACGCGGCGGCCCGGGCCTTCTATGCGCGGCATGGCGCGACCCAGCTCAGCGCGCCGTGGTTTGTCTGGAGTGATATTGCGGTGGTGCACGACGGTTCAACCTGACCCGACCCGATTGTGACAGCCCTTCGTTTCCTGTTCATTGGCCTGCTGCTGCCTGTGGCGCGCAGCGAATGGGCCGCGGCCCGGCAACCCGCCGATACCTCGGATACCCGGATGATCCGGGTCGGCCGGCACCTCATGCGAGTGCAGAGCATCGGGCTGGAGCGTCGGCCGGACGGAGCGCCAGTCGTGGTGTTCGAAGCGGGCGCCGCCAATGCCCTGGAAGTGTGGCGCAACGTGGTGCCGCAGGTTGCGGCGTTCGCCCCGGTAGTGGCCTATGACCGGGCCGGCCTGGGCCGCTCGGAGTGGGATGGCGAGACGCCGACGCCACAGCATGTAACTACCAGGCTTCGACTGCTGCTCCAGGCGATCGGGGCGCGACCGCCCTACATCCTGGTCGGGTACTCCTGGGGCGGGGTCCTGGCGCGCTATTTCGCGGGATACCATCCCGAGGATGTCGCCGGAATCGTCCTGGTGGACCCGGGACCCATCGTGACCCAGACGTTGGCCGAACAGCTCGCGCCCTTCGACTCGGTGGGGGCCGGGCGGAATGGCTATGAGGCGTTCTGGTCCGGCTTCGCTGCGTTCTTCCAACAGTCCTCGCCCGGCATCCGCGCGGAATTCAACGTCTTCCGCAACCTGATGGTCAGGGAGCCATCGGACCGGGACCTGTGGCCCCTGCCACCGGTTCCGATCGTGGTGCTGGTCGCGGGCAAGTACCTGCCACTTCCTCAGCTGCAGCTTCCCTACGACCCGCGCGTGCATTTCGAGGTGGATCTCCGGCATCGGGTGCGGCTGCTTCAGCAATGGGCGCTGGCATCCCCCGGGGGCACCGTCGTGGTGACCAACCACAGCACACACGCGATCCCGAGGGAGGATCCCGGCCTCATCGTCTGGGCGGTACAGCGCGTGCTCGCGGCCGCCGGGGCTCCGCGGTAAGGCGTCACTGAATGATTCACTGCGCCGGATGTGACGCCACCTTCGAACTGCCGGTCTTGTTCCCGGCCGACTTCAAGGGAACGGTTGCGGCCAAGCGCCGGCGAGGACTGGCGGTCGAGGGGATTTCCCTCATTTCCCGGGAGCTGGGGCTCGATCTGGGGAGCGCCAAGGCCATCTACCACCACATAACGGTCCGGCCGGACACCTGCCATCGATGCGGACAGGGATTGGGCCCGGTCGAAGAGACCACGTGCATGAACTGCCTCAGCTTCAATCTGAACTGGGCCGCTCACGTCGACCCCGGAGAGAAACCGTGACCGACACGCTCGAGCGCATCTTCGCGCTGTCGCCTGACGTCCGGTACGTGGCCCTCATGCGTCACGGCCGTCTCACCTTCCGGGAGCGCGATGGCCTGGCCGGGGCCAGCTCGGCCGAATCCGACCGGTACGAGGAAATCCTGGTGAATCCCACGCTGCTCACCCTCACGGGGCAGCGCGGGGCGATCGACTGCGGCGGGCTCGACTACGTGGTCATCCGGTACGGCAACTTCTTCCAGGTGGTGCGCCCGGTCCCCGGCGGACACGTGTCCGTGTCGGTCGAGCCCGGGGGCGACCCCCTTGCGGTCGCGGCGGCGCTGGAGAGCGCGCTGCCAGCCGGCTGAGTCGTGCTGTTCGTTCGAAAGTTGCGGGACCGGATCCGGAGCGGCGAGATCACCTGCAGCGTGCGCCTGTGGCAACGGCCCCGCGTGAGGGTCGGAGGCCGGTATGCCCTGCCGCCCGGCGAGATCGTGGTGACCGGGCTCAGCGAGATCGGGTTGGAGGACGTGACGCCGGAGCTGGCCCGGCGGTCGGGATTCGAGGGCGTGGTCGACCTGCTGAAGACGGCCAAGCACGGGATGGGCCGGCGGATCTTTCTCGTTACCTTCCGCTATGCCCCCGGCGCGCCCAAGCGGCGGTGAAACGAAGTCACCGCACCGGGTAGTCCTGTTCGAGGAGGGCTGCATGCTCTGCTTCGCTCGCTGCCGGGCCGCATTGGCGGTGTTATGCATTCTTGTCGCCTGCCAGAAACCTCCCGAGCAGACCGCAATGGATATTCCGGCGGAAGGCCTCGTCGATGTCGGTGGCGGGGTCCAGCTGTTTTACCGGCTGGCCGGGAACGGCCCCGACACCGTGGTGGTGGTCCATGGCGGGCCGGGGCTCACGATGGACTACTTCCTCGAGGATCTGGCCCCGATGGCGGCGAATCACACGCTGCTCTTCTACGACCAGCGGGGGGCCGGGCGGTCGACCCTGGTTGCCGATTCGGCCGCGCTGGATGCACAGCGGTTCATCGACGACCTCGAGGCCCTGCGGGCCCACTTCCGGCTGGGCCGCCTGACGATCCTCGGCCATTCGTGGGGAGCTGCCGTGGCCGCTCTGTACGCTCAGCGTTTTCCGGACCAGGTCGAGAATTTGATCATCGTGGCGGGTGTGCCGATGACCCGGCGGCAACTGGTCGAGGATTTCAGCCGGCTCGAGGCGCGACGGGATTCGACCACCCGCCGGCAGATGCGGGAGTGGATGGCCGCCCGGGTCGCCGACCCGGGTGATCGGGACGCGTGCCGGGCCTACTACGTCCTCTGGTTCACGCCGTTCTTCGCCGACAGCAGCGTGCTGCGGCAGAGCAAGGGGGACTTCTGCGCCGGCACGCCCGAGTCGCGGCGGAACAAGATCGCAGCGGTGGA
>DASTEX010000205.1:0-2676 GCA_035709185.1 Gemmatimonadales bacterium | reverse complement strand
CGTGGTCCACGGCCCGCTCCACACCCGGCCCGACTGGTCCCCGCTGGTGGCCCCGCTGTTCCAGTCGACCACGTTCGTGAATCCGGTGGGCAGCGAGGAAGAGGTGATGTACACCCGGTACGGGAACAACCCGACCCAGGTGGAGCTGGCCCGCAAGTACGCCCTGCTGGAAGGCGCCGAGGACGCGATCTTCGTGTCGAGCGGAATGGGGGCCACCGCGCTGGCCCACCTGGCGGTGCTCCGGCCGGGGGACCACCTGCTGGCGAGCAAATGGATCTATGGCGGCACCCAGAAGCTGTTCGACCAGGAATTCGGGCGGTTAGGCATCAGCGTCAGCTACGTCGACCCCGAGCAGCCCCGCCAATGGCGCCGGCTGCTCAAGAAGACCACCCGCGCGCTCTTCATCGAGACCCCGACCAACCCCCTGGTCCGGGTGATCGACCTGGCGGTCCCGTCCCAGATGGCCCGGGAATATGGTCTGGCGCTGCTGGTGGACGGCACCTTCGCCAGCCCGATGAATTTCCGCCCACTGGAGCACGGCGCCGACGTGGTGATTACCAGCGCCACGAAGTACCTCAACGGCCATTCCGACGTGATTGCCGGCGCCATCGCCGGCGCGGCGCCCCTGATCGAGGAGGTGATCCGCCTGATGCGACTCTGGGGCCAGTCGATCGATCCGCACCAGGCCTGGCTGCTCAACCGCGGACTCAAGACGCTGTCGGTGCGAATGGAGCGGCACAACGTCAACGGGATGGCGGTGGCCCGCTGGGCCGAGACCCGCAAGGGCATATCCCGGGTGACGTACCCGGGGCTCCCATCGCATCCGGATCACGCGGTGGCCGCGCGGACGCTGAACGGGTTCGGAGGCATGGTGGGGCTGCTGTTCGAGGGCGGCGCCGCGGCCAGCGAGCGGGTGCTCCGCCGGCTCAAGCTCATTACCCACGCGCCCAGCCTGGCCGGCGTGGAGAGCCTCGTCTCCGAGCCGCGGGTCACATCGCACACCCAGCTCACGCCCGAGCAGCGGGCGGCCCTGGGGTTCCCCGACGGATACGTGCGGCTCTCGTGCGGCATCGAAGACGCCAGCGACATCATCGCCGACCTCGATCAGGCGCTGGGATAGCCCGTGATCCGGTTCAGCCACGTCACCAAGTCGTTTCCCAACGGTGTGGTCGCGCTCAAGGATGTCAGCTTTCACGTGCCCAAAGGCCAGTTCATCTTCCTGACCGGTCACTCGGGCGCGGGGAAGTCCACCATCCTGACGCTGATTTCGGCCCACGATCGTCCCACCTCGGGTGACGTCATGGTGGCCGGCATGAAACTGGCCACCCTTCGACAGCGCGACATCCCGCGCCTGCGGCGGCGGCTCGGGATCGTCTTCCAGGACTTCCGGCTGCTGGAGCACCGGACGGCCGAGGAGAACGTGGCCTTTGCGCTGGAGGTGACCGGGGCGGCCAGTGAGCAGATCCCCACCCGGGTGGGGCGGGTGCTGACGCGGGTGGGACTGGCATCCAAGGCACGAGCCTATCCCCGGGAGCTGTCCGGCGGCGAGCAGCAGCGGGTGGCGATCGCCCGGGCCCTGGTCAACGATCCGCCCATTCTCCTGGCCGACGAGCCAACCGGAAACCTGGACGAGCGCGCCACCCGCAGCGTGTTCCAGCTGCTGCGCGACATCAACGCCGGCGGAACTTCGGTCATCATGGCGACCCACAACATGGACCTGATCCGGCAGACCAACTACCGCGCTATCGAGCTCAAGGGCGGCGAGATCGTCTACGACAGCGCGGATGAACCGCAACAGCAGGAGCTGGCGCCATGAAGCTGGTGGTCCGGGAAGCGCTGCATTCCTTCCGGCGAACGCCGCTCCTGTCGCTGCTCTCGGTGGCCGCCATCGCGTTCTCGCTCTTCACCACCGGCCTCTACGTCCTGGTCGCGCTCAACTTCAGCCGGGCCCTGGAAGGACTGGCCGAGCGGGTGGAAATCGTGGCGTTCCTCATGCGGGGCACGCCGCCCGAGACCATTGCGCTCGCCTCACAGGACATCAAGGCCTTCCCCGAGGTGCTCGAGGTCACCTACGTGACTGAAGACTCGGCCCTCTCCCGGGCCCAGCGCGAGCTGGAGGAGTTCCGCGAGGCCTACAAGGACCTGGCCACCAATCCCCTGCCCTCCTCGCTGGAAATCAGTCTCAAGCCGCCCTACCGCAGCGCGGACGCCGTCAAGGAGGTGGCCGACCGGCTGGCGGGATTTCCTTTCATTGACGACGTGCGGTACGGCCGGGACTGGGTGGAACGGCTCGACAACCTTCGCCGGCTTGCCTCCGTGGTGCAGTTCGTGGTGGGACTGGCGTTCGCCCTCGTGGCCATCGGCATCATCGGCGTGACGATCCGCATCACCGTGTTCCAGCGAGCCCGCGAGATCTCGATCATGCGCCTGGTGGGGGCCACCAACCGGTTCATTCGGGGGCCGTTCGTCCTCGAAGGCGCGCTCAAGGGCGTACTCGGCGGCGCGCTGGCGCTGCTGCTCTGCTGGGCCAGCTACCTGCTGTTCCGCACCGGGCTCGGAGCCGAGCTGCCGGACCTCCAGTTCTTCAGCCCGACCGACATGCTGCTGATTCTGGTGTTCGGGACGCTGCTGGGTCTGGTGGGGAGCCTGCTGAGCGTGGGGCGGCATCTGAGGGCC
>DASTEX010000204.1:0-3111 GCA_035709185.1 Gemmatimonadales bacterium | reverse complement strand
GCCCCCATGACCTTCCCCTCCGGTCGGCCCGGGCGGACCGTGACGCCTGAGCCGGTCCCGATGCTTTTTCCATCCACTGTCGGAGGCCCTGCATGCGTGAGGAATTCGCCCTGATTCTGGACTCCCTGCGTGACTCCTGGTTCCAGGTAGCCGCCTTTCTTCCCCGCTTCGGCCTGGTGGTCCTCCTTCTGATCGCCGGGTGGCTCCTGGCCCGCGGCGTCCAGCGGGCGGCGGTCCGCCTGATGCGGCTGGCGCGGCTGGATACCGCCGCCGAGCGGAGCGGGCTGGACGATTTCCTGCTGCGGGGAGGAGTGCGCTTCACGATCGTGACGCTGGTGGGACAGCTGCTCTACTGGGGCATCATCCTGATCTTCGCCGTGGCCGTCTTCAACCTGCTCGGCCTTACCATGGGGCCGGCGCTGGTCGACCGGCTCACCGGCTACATCCCCCACGTGGTGGCGGCGCTGGCCGTGTTGGTGTTCGGCTCGCTCGCCTCCCGCTTCGTGCGGGGGCTGGTCGAGACCTACCTCAACAACGTCGGCCTCAAGGAAAGCACCACTATCGGCCTGCTGACGCAGGGCGCGCTGCTCACGTTCGTCGTGGTGCTGGCGCTGGAGCAACTCGGCATCGCGGTCAATCTGCTGGCGTCGGCCTTCCAACTGGCCTTCGGGGGGTTCTGCCTGGCGATGGCCCTCGCCTTCGGACTGGGAGGACGGAGTTGGGCCGCCTCGCTGCTGGAACGCACCTGGTCCCGGCGATGATCGTCGATTGTCACGTTCACCTCAACGACTACGAGGAACCCGAGGGCCCGACCCTCGACCGGTGCCTCGACCGCCTGCTCCTGACCATGCGGCGCAACCGGGTGGATCTGGCTCTGGTCCTGACGTCCTATACCGTCACGCCGGCTCGACCCTCGACCCGAGCCGTGGTCGAGGCTACCCGGGATCTTCCCCATCTGTACGTGGTCGCGGGGCTGGATTACACCACCTTCACCCCGGATCACCTCGCCGAGCTCGCCGAGTACGTCCGGGAAGGCAAGGTGCGAGGGCTCAAGCTCTACCCGGGGTACCAGCCTTTCTACCCCAGCGATCCCAAGTGGAGCCCGGCGTATGCCTTTGCCGCCGAACACCAGATCCCGGTGATGATCCACACCGGCGATACCTTCTCGGCCAGAGGAAAGCTCCGGTACGCCCACCCGCTGCACGTGGACGAAGTAGCCGTAGACTTCCCCGACGTGCGGTTCGTGATCTGTCACATCGGGAATCCCTGGACCCGCGATTGCATGGAGGTGGTCTACAAGAACGCCAACGTCTACACCGACATCTCGGGGCTGACCCTGGGCGTGTTCGAAGACCGGTTCGAAGCCTACATGCGGAAGCAGGTTCAGGAGATGCTGTTGTACGGGGTGGAGCCTGACGCGGTGCTCTACGGAACCGACTGGCCCATCGCCTCAATGGAGTCCTATATCGAGTTCATGCAGGAGCTGACGATTCCGGCGAAGGACCGACGGAAGATGATGGCCGACAACGCCATCGAGCTCTTCCGCCTGGATCCGGGAAACAGCCTCCTGGGCAACCGGGCCCGACGCTAGCGGGCAGTGAGGATTTTTCACCGCTGGGGAATGGAGGTATACTCGGAGCACGCGGCCGAAAAGAACTTCACGACTAATGACTCGAGAATGAGATGACACCGGTCCGACTGCTTCTGCTTGCCACCCTGGGAGCACTCCCCCTCCAGGCCCAGCAGCAACCTGCCCGCTTCGACTACTGGAAAGCCAACCGGGTCATGATCGAGCGGGGGATGCAGGCGCTGATGATGTGCAACGGCCTCTTCACCTCCAACCGCACCCTGGAGCAGGTGTTCGCCCAGGAGCTGGCCTACATCGCTACCCCGGTCGGCACGGCCCAGAGCGGCGACTACCTGGTCGACACCGCCCGCAGGGCGGTCCAGGTCGGCACCGAGGTAAACCAGCCCATCATGCGGTCGGCCTACCGCACCGGACTGGGCTGCGTGGCGATGGCGCCGGACCAGGACCTCGACGACATCGACAGCCTGCCCGAGCTCGGCACACCGGCACTGGCGGGAGACCCCGCCACCATTCCCTGGCCCGACGGGGACCTGGTGCCGGACCAGAAACTCCCGGCCAACATCGACGCCGCGGCGCTCCAGGCGGCGTCGGATTGGGCCTTCAACCGGGAATCGAAGGAGCAGGTCACGCTCAGTCTGCTGGTGGTGTACAAGGGGCAGATCATCCACGAGCGCTACGCCCCCGGGATCACGATGCACACCCGGACCCGCACCTGGTCCACCGCCAAGAGCATCGCGGTCACGCTGATGGGCATGCTGGTGGACCAGGGCAAGCTGGCGCTCGACCAACCGCTGGGCTTCGAGTGGCTGCCCCAGCTCCGGTCTCCCGAAACCGACCCCCGGGCGGCCATCACGCTCCGGCACGTGCTCAACATGTCGAGCGGGCTCTACCCGGTGGACAACTTCGGGCTCGAGATGGCGACCGGATCCGGGCTGGCCTACTGGGCCGGGACCAGCTCGGTGGAAGGGGCCCGGCACAAGGCGCTGGTGCGCCAGCCGGGGACCTACTGGGACTATGAGAACTACGATACCCTGCTCGGCGTGTACGCCATGAAGCTGGCGTTAGGTGACCAGCAGACCTACCTCGAGTGGCCCCGCAAGGCCCTGTTCGACCGGATCGGCATGCGCAACACCCTGCCCGGGGTGGACCGCTTCGGCGATTTCATCCTGAGCAGCCAGGTCTACACCAATGGGAGAGACCTGGCCCGCTTCGGGCTGCTCTATCTCCAGAACGGAATGTGGAAGGGCGAGCGGCTGCTCTCCGAGGACTGGATCAGGTTCGTTCGGACTCCCGCGCCCGCCACCGCCCAGACCGGCAACTTCTACGGGGGCCAGTTCTGGCTGGTGCCGGACAACCGCACCGACGTTCCGAAGGATGCCTACTCCACCGCCGGCAATCGCGGCCAGTACGCGGTCATCGTGCCCTCGCACGACCTGGTGATCGTACGGCGGGGACTGGACTATGGCCGGCAGGGGTTCAATCAGTGGGACCTGACGCGGGAAGTGCTGAAAGCTGTGGGGAAA
>DASTEX010000203.1:0-3683 GCA_035709185.1 Gemmatimonadales bacterium | reverse complement strand
GCCGGCGACTGGTGAGGCTGGTGACCAGCGACTAACGACCAGCGACTACGCCGTATAATGCAATCCCGCCGCCCCACGGGCCGCCGGTCCGGGATTAGCATAGCAGGCAAGTCATTTCCCCATAACAAGTTCAACAGTCGGTTTCCGGGAAGCCGCCGCGGTACAGGCCTTGCCCCGCCTCCTGTCCGGAAAGGGGCAGTCATGCGTTTCCAGTTCAAGGATTCGACCGGCAAGGTCATTCCATTGCCGGATGCCACGACCCTGATGCGGGCGATCCAGGACGGTTATGTCACTGCCCAGACGCCATTCAAGGCCGGTGACGGCACCTGGCAGCGAGCCGAGCTGGTGGCCGCGTACCGGGACGCCGAAGCGGTCCTGAAACGGCTGCCGGAGAATCACCCGGTGCGGACCGCGCCTCCGCTGGTACTGGGTCGCCGTCCCGCCAATCCTTCCACTGCACCCCGTCTCAAGATGGCGGCCGCGGCGGTGGTGCTGCTGGCTGTGGCCGGCAACGCGGTCTTCCGCCTCACCCGATCACCCGCCCGCTCGGATCCGGCGGCGGCGCTCGAGCCGCCTCCCGCCACGATCGCCGCCGCGGGCAAGCTGAGCACCGACTTCGGGACCAGCTTCGGACGCGCGATCCGGAAACAGCAGAGCTGGGTTCGGGACCAGCAGCTGGAGGAACGGGTCCGGGGCCATGCCATCAAGTCCGCCGAGTCGGTACGGCGACTGGCTCTGGTCGCGCAACGGATGCGGATCGAAGCCGACGGCCTGGTCGGGATGACCGACGTGAGCGCCCGCCGCCTCAAGACGCTGGCGGACTCGATGATGCAGGCGGAGCCGGAGCTTAAGGAACTCACGACCGTCGTGGACCGGCAGCTCGGGGCCTGGCGCGAGGACGTATTCGCCTATGCCGCTATCCGGCGTGAAGCCGCGGCGGAGCTCGCCGCGATGTCGGAATGGCTGGTGGCGCGGCAGCAGAGCATCGCCATCCAGAACAACCGGCCATACTTCCTCAACCCGGACGATGGTCTCCGCTATCGGGAAATGTGGGACCGCATGGCCGGGCTCGAGTCGAAGGAACGCTCCTGGTACGAGCGGACCGAGCGGCGCCATCCGCGATGGCTTTCCGCCATCCCCGAAGCCCAGCGCCCGCAGTTCGGTCTTCCCCTGATCTCACCTCCCTGACCCTGGCCGCTGTGACGCCGGCCTACGGCTGGCGTCCTCCGTGCTCACGGTGTAACTCTAGGCAGCCTGGCTGTCTGGAGCCCGCATGCGACACATCCGATCTCATGTCCTGCACGGACTGATAGGCGGGCTGGCCGGCGGCATCGTGGTCGCGTCCTGGTTCTTGGTGGTGGACCTGATCGCGGGCCAGCTGTTCCGCACTCCGGTGCTGCTGGCGCGGGCGCTCTTCGACCTCGATGCCGGGGATGGGGTAGCCGCGATCGCGGGGCCCACCCTGGCGCTGGAGTACACGGTGATTCACTTCACCGTGTTCGCGTTTCTGGGCGCTCTGATGGGAGGCTTCCTCACGGCGGTTCATCTGGCGCCCACCGTGCTGATCGGGGCCGCCTTCGGGCTCGGCGTGCTGAGCGGCGTGTACTACCTGGTGCTGCTCATCAACGGCTCCAACCTGTTGCAGGTCCTGCCGGCGGCGCACGTCCTCGGCGCCAACCTGCTGGGCGGGGTTGCCGCCACGGCGTACCTCCATCGCGCCACCCACTCCGGCGCCGACTTCGGACCGGAAGTCCTGCGGCACCACCGGCTGGTGACGGAAGGCCTGATCACCGGGCTCTTCGGTGCGATCAGTGTCGCCGTGTGGTTCCTGTTGTTCGACGCGGTCACCCGCCAGCCCTTCTTCACGCCGGCGGCGCTGGGCTCGTTCCTGTTCCGGGGCGCGGCGAGTCCCGAGGACGTGCGGATCTCGTTCGGCGTCGTGGCAGGATATACCATGGTTCACCTGCTGGGCTTCAGCCTGGTAGGGATCCTTTTTGCCTGGAGCGCCGAGCGGCTCCAGCGGATGCCCAGCATGTGGCTGATCTGGCTGCTGGCGTTCATCGTGGCGGAGGGGGTCTTTCTGGGCACCGTCGGCACGTCAGGGGAGTGGGTGCTGGGAACGATCGGCTGGTGGGGGCTCGGGGTGGGGAACGTCGTGGGCGTGGCGGCGATGGCACTGAGAGTCTCGATGACCCACCCTGTACTGGGAGAGCGGATCCGGAACGCTGTCAATGTCCGCGTCTGACGACGAGTCACTAGTCACTAGACGCTGATCATTAGCCTGCTCCGCTGCATATCGAGCGGCCGGCTTGCTCAGAATACCACAACAGCGAAAAGTCCCGTCCCCCGTTGCGAGGAAGACGGGACTGGGACAGGAACGGAGCAGGCTAGCGACTAGTGACTAGTGACTCACGACTAGAATCCGAGCGGTTCGTGCCGCAGCGCCCGCTTCAGGCTCGGGTGCCGGCGCCAGAGGTACACCGCCATGACGATCGCCGCGAAGGTATTCGCGATCAGGATTGCCCCGCGCGGGAACAGGCCGCGGGTGCCGGCGAAGAACATGTAGGTGAAGCCCCAGAAGAACACCTCGAACACTACGAACACCATCACCAGTCCGAACCGGATGACCGGGTTGTTCACCGCCAGGTGCACCAGCTTGGTCACCAGCATGCCGAAGAGCACGAAGGCCACGAAGTGGAAGCCGGTGTAGAGCACCACTGCGCTCGCGTCAATGGTCTCGGTAGCCGGCAAGGCCCGGCCCAGCAGCAGGATCTGGCCCAGCACGCTCGGGGTGAAGAACGGTCTTCCCTGGAAGAGGTCCACCGCCAGGAACCAGATGGCGACCGCGAGGGCCCCCAGCATTCCGGCGACGATACCTTCCTTGAGGACCGAATGGTGGTGCCGCATGGAGCCTCCTTCAGGGCGTCGGCTGAGGTCGGCCTGCTTGTTTCCTGCGGTGATGGCGCATCGACAGTACCACCACGGCCACGACCAGGAGCGGAGTGAACACGAACATGGCTCCGACCCAGAACATCAGCTGGGACATCGTGTCTTCGTGGATCATAGTCCGAGGAATCTCCGGAGATTGAGCAGGTAATAGCCCAGCGCTCCGGTGGCCACCAGGAACGCGACGAACAAGGCCAGCGCCAGGGAATCGCCGGTCGATCCGTAGATGACCAGGGACCGGATGGAGAACCCGGCGCAGAACAGAATGGCCGTGGTAATGAGTACGCGATGAAATTGGATCATGGTCTTTTGTCCAGCATCATCAGGATCAGCAGGGCCGGCAGGTAGGCCACCGACACCTTGAACAGCCGCCGGGCCCGGGAGGTGGACGGCTGGAATGCGGCCGAGAGCGCGGCCCACCCGAGCCAGGCCGTGAGCAGCAGCGCGCCCCAGAAATAGGTTGCACCGGTCATCCCGATGACGGCCGGGAGGACCGCCACCGAGAGGAGCGCCAGGCTGGCCAGCCCGGCCTGGCGAAACGTGGCCCGCCCGTCGGGGTCGTCCACTGAGAGCATGCGCATTCCGGCCGCCGCGTAGTCTTCGCGGTAGATCCAGGCCAGCGCCAGGAAATGGGGCAGCTGCCACAGGAACAGAATGGCGAACAGCACCCAGGCCTCGAGCTCCAGCAGCCCCCGGGCGGCGGCCCATCCGCCCACCACCGGCAGCGCGCCTGGTAC
>DASTEX010000202.1:0-4134 GCA_035709185.1 Gemmatimonadales bacterium | reverse complement strand
CCATCGAGACGAAGTCGGCCGGCTCGTCGCCCTCGAACGCCACTACGAATTCCTGGTCATCCAGCCCGAAGCTGTACAGCGTGTTCAACCGGAAGCCCGGGTACTTGCGGCCGATCCGGATGTGTTCCTCCATCATCGCCTGCCGCCGTTCCAGCGGCAGCGCGTACCACTCCCGGGTTTTCACGAACGGATACACGAACAGGTAACGCGAATCCTGCGGCCGGAGACTCACCCGCTCGCCCCCGTCGCTGCTTTCAGGCAGCTCGTATATGGAACGCCGGATCGTCCCGAGGAAGCTGTGGGCGATATGGAGGTGAGCGCCGAGCCTGGTAGAGAAGATCTCAGTCTGGAGACCCTGGAACACCTCCAGGGAGTCGGATGCCTGCCACAGCATGAGATCGGCGTCGCCGCGGGTGCCGGCCAGGCTGTAGCTGCGGAGCAGGATGCGCCCGCGGTAGCGGAGAATGGTTTCGGCCAGCTCCTCCCGGCCGGAGGACTGGAGCGCCGGATCGAGCCGCCGCCAGGCTGGATCGAGCCGGAGAAAAAGGAAACGAACGTATTGCCGGGGAACCTGGTTCATCGGACTTTCGTCATTGCCGTCTGCCGGACAGCTTTCGGCTGCCGCCGATCACCATGGAGTCGCTGCATGGCCAAGGGTACCCGGGCGAGAGTGTTCCTGTTCCTGGGGTTCGGACTGTTCCTCGCCGTGCTGGTCTATGCGATCGCCAGTTCGCTTACCCGGCGATCGGCGCCGGTGTTTTCGCCCTCGCCGGTGGCAGTGCCGCTGGGGCACGGCACCGGTCCCGATACCGTCACCGTGCTCGCCCAGGATGAGCAGGCGTGGCACTACCTCGATCTGGACCGGGCCATGGTTCTTTCCGCCGGGGACTCGGCCGGCTGGGACCTGGCCATTCGACGGTTTCACATCCGGACCGCCACTCCGCCTGGCGACCTCGGCAAGTGGTACACCTACGGCATGTTCTCCCACCTGCTCGAGTCCGCCGGCACGCAGTACCCGGTCCGGACCAGTGGAGGAAGAATCGCTTCGGTGGAGGTGCTGGGCTATTACTGTCCCGGCCTCGAGGCGGGGTGCGTCACCCTGCGCTATCAGCTCGAGCCAGGTTCGCCTCCGAATCCGTAGTCGGCCCGCTCCACCGGTCGAGCTTGGCGAGCAGCAGCGCGGCCTGGCGCTCCAAGATCAGCCGGGCGGCCTCGAGCGCCGGCGCCAGGTCGAGTAGGGCGCTGCCGTGAGCGCGAAGATCGTCCAGATCGAGCATCGTCAGGCCGCCGAGGCTTCGGGCCTCCGGGGCGACGTTCCGGGGCACTCCCAGATCAACCACCACCAGCGGCGGTCGGTTGCGCCGGGCGCAAGCCGTTTCCAGCCGTTCGCGGGTGAGAAAGGCGCGCGGCGCCGACGTTGCGGTAAATACCGCATCGGCACCCCCCAGCCAGTCATCAAGCGACTCCCACGATTCGGCCGGGACGCCCAGCGCCTGACCGACGGCCTGCGCCCGCTCAGCGTGCTGGCTGAGCACGTGAACTTCCGCCTCCTGCTCCACCAGGGTCGCGACCACGCGTCGCGCGGCTTCCCCCGCGCCGATCACCAGTGCCACCCGTCCGGCCCATCCATCCACGGCCGGCGATGCGGTATCCACGGCCACTGATCCAATCGACGCCGGATGACGTCCCAGCGAAGTCTCGCGCCGTACTCGACGGCCGGCGGCCAGGGCGGCGGCGAACACCAGGTCCAGTTCCCGCGAAGTAGCGCCCACCTCGCGCGCCAGTCGCCAGGCCCGGCGCACCTGGCCCAGGATCTCGGTTTCCCCCAGGATCTGGGAGTCCAGCCCCGCCGCCACGGTGAAGAGGTGCCGGATGGCGGAGAGTCCCCGGAGTTCCACCAGCGCGGTGCGAGGCACCTGGTGGCCTTGTCGAGCGAACCAGTCGCTCCAGTGGGCCGATCCCCACCAGTAGACCTCGAACCGGTTGCAGGTGGACAGCATCACACCAGTGCGTCCGCCATCCCCGGCGGCGGTGAGCAACGCGCCGATCTCCTCGGCTGACCTCGCGAAGCGCTCTCGCAGCCCGAGGTCCGCTTTCCGGTGGGTAATGCCTATGACATGCAGGGGAGGCCACGCGGGCATGGACTATAGTACGGTCCGAAGCGGGGCGGCGGCAATACACGACTGGACCGCGGCAACGAATTCCTGCACGTGCTCCACCGGCGTGTCCCGCAGCACCCCGTGGCCGAGGTTCGCAATGTAGCCCCGGCTGCCGAAGGCTTCGACCATGGCCTCCACCCGCGACCGGATGGTTCCGGGGGGAGCGTACAGTCCGGCGGGATCGAAGTTGCCCTGGTAGGCCACATCGAAGGGAGCGAGCCGTGACCGGGCATCGGCCGGAGGGATGTGCCAGTCCAGGCTGATCACGTCTGCCCCGGTTTCTTCCGCAACGGTCTCGAGGATCCAGCCGGCGCCGGGAACGAACACGATGACCGGTGCGCCGGTGCTTCGAGCGGTCCTGACTACCCGCGCCAGGTAGGGAAGAGCAAAGACTTCGAAATCTCCGGGGGCGAGCATGCTCACCCAGGTATCGAAGACCTGGAGAGCCTGCGCCCCTGCTTCGGCCTGCGCGACGAGCAACCGGCCCGCGGCATCGGCCAACCGGTCCAGCAGGCGGTGCACAGTTTCCGGCGATTCGGCGGCAAGGCGACGGATAGCGCGCCACTCCCGGCCGGATCTCCCTTCTACCATGTAGCTCGCCAGCGTCCAGGGCCCGCCGGTAAACCCGATCAGCGGGACCCGGCCCTCGAGGCTCCGCCGCGTCAGGCGAATGGCGTCGAGCTGAAAACGAAGGGCGTTCAGGTCGAAGCTGTGAAGCCGCTGGAGATCGGCTGCATGCCGGATCGGCGGGTCGAGCACGGGCCCGGTGCCTTCTTCCACCGAGAGGGTCTGACCCAGCGCCATCGGGATCACCAGGATGTCGCTGAAGAGAATCGCGGCATCCACGCCCAGCCGGTCCACCGGCTGGAGCGTCACCTCGGCCACCAGCTCGGGGGTGGTGATCATCGTGAGGAAGTCGTGGCGCGACCGGACGGCCCGATATTCCGGGAGATAGCGTCCGGCCTGTCGCATCAGCCAGACCGGCGGCCGCTCGACCGGCTGGCGCCGGCAGGCCCGAAGCAGGAGATCGTTCACGAGGGCAAAGCCACGGGTCGCACCACATCGGCCAGCGCCGCAATCACGCCGTCCACCGTGGGTTCGGCAGCGGTCGCATCGGGCGCCCATCCCGCTTCCCGTGCTTCCGTTGCGGTGGTCTGTCCCAGCGCCACCAGCGCCGGCCGCCGGGTGGGATCGATGCTCTGCGCCAGCAGCCTTGCCACGCTCGGACTGCTCACGATGAGCGCGCCGGCGTCCTTGCAGCGGGAACGGGCCTCGTCCCTTCCGGCAAGGACGGTGTGATAACACACCACGGGCATGACCGGGAGGCCGGCGGCTTCCAGGCGGGCCACCAGCACTTCCCGCCGCCGGTCCCCACAGGGAAAGAGCACCGGTGCGTTGATCCCGGATGCGATGATGGCATCCGCCACGGCACCTCCCGCGTCGCCGGCCTCGGAAGAGGCCACGATGTGCACAGTGGCGACCCGGCCGCCTAACGCGGCCGCAGTGGCCTTCCCTGGCACCCACGCAGGGACCGCGCACCCTCCACGGAGCCGCGCGGCGAGCGTGGCTGCCGCTCGAGGAGAGGTGAGCGCTACGGCGCCGAACCGGTCGAGGTGGGCCAGGGCCGCCGTGAGTGCAACCCAGTCTCGGGGGGCCCGAAACGAGATCAGGGGGCGCCGTTCCAGAGAGACGCCCAGAGCCCGGGCCGCGTCCTCCAGGCCGGGCAGGCTGTCCTCCGGTCCGGTGAAGATTGCCCGGATCATGTCCTCGCTCCCGAAATCAGCAGCGAATCCGCGCCCCGCTGAAGCAACAGCCCGGCCACTGCGTTTCCCAGCTCAACCGCCTCCGGCTCCGAGCTCACGGGCAGGGTGAGGCACACTTCGACCTGCTCGGTCCCGTCGAGCGAAAGCACCCGGGCGTCGAGTGTCATCGAGCCGGCTTCGTCGAGTCGGGCCAGGGCCGCGACCGGTGCGTG
>DASTEX010000201.1:0-7009 GCA_035709185.1 Gemmatimonadales bacterium | reverse complement strand
CGAAGGCTCGCCCCCGGAGAATGCGGGTTCCCATCGTCGCGAAGTAGTCGGGGCTGCCGGCCTGGAGAATGAAACGTCCCCGCCGGTCTACCGAATCGACGCCGGGAACGTAGAGCCCGCGTCCCTCGTTGCTCCAGAAGGGCACCGACGCGGCCTGGGACACATGGCTGACCCCCGGAAGCGTTCGGGCCGCCTCCAGCAGCCGCTGATTGAGCGCCATCTGCTCCACCGGCGTGGGGCGGTCGCCGCGGCCGTTGACCACGGCGTACAGCACCCGATCGGGATCGTAGCCCAGCCGGTAGTTCCGCACATGGCTGAGACTCCTGACGAACAGACCAGCGCCGACCAGCAGCACCACCGACAGCGCGCACTGAATCACCAGCAGGACGGGGCGGATTCGCGAGCGCTGATAGGCGCCATCCCGGCCGCCGGTTTTGAGCGCGTCGGCGACATCGCCCCTTGCGGCGTGGAGGGCCGGCACCAGTCCGGTGAGAAGTCCGGTAACCCCGATGGTGACGGCAGTGAAGAACAGGGTGCGGGTGTCCGTCAGGACCGATACGTCGAGCGAGTGCCCCAGGAACCAGCGCCGGAGGCTGCCCGCACCCCATTGCGCAATCGCGAGCCCGGCCATGCCGCCCAGAACGGCGAGGACGAAGCTCTCCGCGATCAGCTGGCGGACCAGGCGGGCGCGACTCACCCCGAGGGCCAGCCGCAAGGCGATTTCCCGCCGCCGGCTCACGGCGCGGGCCAGCAGCAGGTTGGCCACATTGGCGCAGGCGATGACCAGCACGATGAGCGCGACCCCGCTCACCCACGCGGCGACCTTTGATTCCGGACCGGCCTGGGGTCCCCGCTCGACCTGCACCGGCCCCAGTTCGGCCCGGACCCGCGCGTTCTCCGGCGTCCCCCAGCCGGGATCCTGGGCAGCGGCGCGCCGCCAGCTGGCCTGAAACGCCGCGGTCAGATCGGCTTCGGCCCGTTCACGCTCAATCCCGGGCGCGCGCCGGGCGATCAGCTCGAGCCAGCTCCAGTTGTAATTGCCGGAATAGCGGTTCCCCCGGAGCGCGAAAGCGTAATTGGTGATCGGGATCCACGCCGTGGGCACCCGCTGATCCGACATGCCCACGAAGCCGGGAGGCGCGACCCCGATGATCGTGCGCACGGTGCGATCGACCCGGAGCGGCTGGCCGATCACGTCCCGCCCGCCGAACCTGGTCATCCAGTAGGAATAACCCAGGACTACCACCGGCTGGCCGGCGGGGAGACTGTCTTCGGCGGCGGTGTAGAACCGTCCCCGGTGAGGCCGCACGTCAAAGAATTCGAAGAATGAAGCGCTGGCGACCGTGACCGGCATCTCCTGAACGCCCTCACCTTCGCCCAGCGGCAGACGGCGGGTCTGGAACGCGGCCATCTGCGAGAAGGATTTCGTATCCCGCAGCAGATCCTGCCAGATCGCGACCGAGTAATTCCGGTCAATGCGCGGCTCGCCCTCGTCCAGCCGGTGACGGTAGAGCCGGTGGACCGGCCCGGGATCGCGCAGCGTAGGGGGCGCGCGGAACAGTACCCGATCGACCACACCGAACATGGTCGCATTGGCGCCGATGCCGAGGGCCAGGGTAAGCACGACTCCTGCGGCAAAGGTCTTCCGGTGGCGGAGACCGCGCACCGCGTAGCGCAGGTCCTGTACGATGGTTTCGAGCCAGACGAGGCCCCGCGCGTCACGCGCGTCATCCTTGATGCCGCTTACGCTGCCGAAGGCGGCGCGGGCGCGCCGGGCTGCTTCCTCGGGAGAAAGCCCCGCCTGGCGATGCTTCGCCACCTCACGCTCGAGATGAAACCGCAGCTCGTCGTCCAGGTCGCGCTCCAGCTGATTGCGCTGGAAGAGGGCGCGCAGCCGGACGCGGATTTCGCTCAGGAAACGGTCGAACATGGATGGCTCCCGAGGTCAGCGCATGTCGAGCACCAGACCGACCGCCGCAGTGAGCCGGCCCCACGCTTCGGTTTCCTCGGCGAGTTGCCGTCGGCCCGTTCGGGTCAGGTGATAGTAGCGGGCCCGGCGGTTGTTCTCCGAGACTCCCCAGTCGGCTGCAATCCATCCCCGCCGCTCGAGCCGGTGCAGAGCAGGATAGAGCGACCCCTGCGGCACGGCCAGCATCTGGCGGGAGACATCCCGGATCCGCTCCGAGATGGCCCAGCCGTGCATGGGGCCGAGGGAAAGCGCCTTCAGTATGAGGAGGTCCAGTGTTCCCTGGGGCAGCTCCAGCCGGTCGGTCATCCTGTTCCCTTTGCGCTTCTACAAAAGGAAGCTACCCGAGTGGTGTAGAAGTGCAAGGGGAGCGGTCCAGTTCGGCCCCGCGGGAGTGCGTAGCGGACGCGTCGCCCTCTGAGGTATGGTTCGCTCGCCGGACGGCCAGGGTGCTTCTTCCGACCATCGTCTGGCGCTGGCCATCAACGATGGCGATTTGACCACGGCCGCGCTCCCATGAGGCCTGATGCGATCCTTCACTTCTGAAACCGGGTGCGGGTACGGGGTCTCCGGGTATGCCGGCCGCAACGTCGCGGCGCGACTCGACTCGGGAGCGCCAACAACGCACGGAGCCTGCCCGGCGAGCTCCGCTGGGACACAGGTCCTGGACTCCAGGGCCCTACGGTGACAGGCCGGGCCCCGGTGATGAAGGCCATTGTCTACCACCGCTACGGCTCGCCCGATGTGCTTGAACCGGCAGAAGTCACCACACCAACTCCGGCGGACGATGAAATACTGATCAAGATCCACGCGGTATCCGTCAATCGATCCGACTGGGAGGGGCTGACGGGCACACCGTTGTACGCCCGCATGAGAGGGCTGCTCAAACCGAAGCACCCGATCCTGGGATCGGATATTGCCGGGCGGGTTGTACGGGTGGGGAGCAAACACCGCCAGTTTCAACCGGGCGACGAGGTCTTCGGGGAATTGACCGGGTATAAGGATGGTTTTGCCGAGTACGCCTGTGATACCGGAGAGCTCCTGGCGCTGAAACCACCAACCCTGCCGTTCGAGGTCGCATCGGCCATTCCTCAGGCCGGGGTGATTGCCCTGCAGGGAATCCGGGATAAGGGTCGGGTCCGGCCGGGCCAGCGTGTTCTCATCAATGGGGCGGGAGGCGGCGCCGGCATGTTTGCCGTACAGCTGGCCAAATTGTACGGGGCCGAAGTGACCGGGGTGGACAACACCGAAAAACAGGACTTCATGCGCTCGCTGGGCGCCGACCATGTCATTGATTACACCCGCGAGGACTTCACCCGAAACGGCAGACAGTACGATCTGATACTTGACGTCGTGGCCTATCGGGCCGCTGGGGCGTACCGGCGGGCACTCAAGCCGGGGGGAAGCTACTTCGCAGTCGGGGGATCACTGGCAACGATTTTCCAGCTGGTGCTCCTGGGCCCGTGGATCAGACGAACCACGGGCCAGAACCTACGCCTCCTGGCAGTTCAGCGGAGTCGGGCAGCTCTGGTCGCGATAACGGAGCTGTGTGAGGCCGGCCAACTGGTCCCGGTGATCGATCGCCGGTTTCCGTTAAAGGGGGTACCGGAAGCGCTTCGCTACCTTGGCGAAGGACACGCCAAAGGCAAACTGGTCATCACGGTGGAAGGTCAGGAAGCGCCGGGAGGCGCCGACTGAAGCCTTTCCCGGACTTCTCCCGTACGGTTGAGATCCGGTCCCTTCGGAGGCCCCTCATGCGCCGTCCGTCTCCACTGCTGCTTGTCGTCCTTGCCACGGCCCTGGGTCGGCCGGCCCTGGGACAGACTGCCTCGGATCGGGAGGCGGTGCGCGCCGCCGTGCTGGACTACGTCGAGGGCTTCTACGAAGGGGACACCACCCGCCTGGTCCGGAGCGTCTGGTCCCAGGTGCGAAAGTATGGCTACTGGCGCCCCCGTCCGGACACCGCGTACGCCGGTGAAGCCATGCCGTTCGCCCAGTTCATGACGTACGCCAACGGCGTCCGCGCCGGCCGCAACCGGACCCCGGCAGGCGCGCCCAAGGACATCACCATCTACGAGGTGCAGGATCAGACCGCGAGCGCCAAGCTGACCGCATGGTGGGGCACCGACTATCTCCTGCTCGCGAAGGAAGGCGGCCGCTGGATGATCATCGCCGTCCTCTGGCAAAGCCCGCCCCCAACCCTCCGTCAGTAGAGGGCATCCAAGAGGACATACCACCTCCAGCCGAGGAGACCGCCTCATGGGGACGCTCTGGAAGGAGCTGGGCTTCGCTATTCGCGCCCTGCGGAAGAGCCCGGCGTTCACCCTCACCGCGGTGGCGACCATCGCCCTCGGCATCGGCGCCAGCACCGCCATCTTCAGCGTAGTCAATGCGGTCCTGCTCCGACCGCTTCCCTACCACGATCCCGACCGGCTGGTCCTGATCTGGGGGGACCTCACTGCCCGCGACGTCTTCGATTTCCCCATGCCGCCGGGTGACCTCTACGATCTGCGGCAACAGGCAATCTTCGAGGAAACCGGGGCGATCGTAACCGGCCGGCAAACGTTGGCCCGTGACGATGGCGAGCCGGAACTGATCCGGGCCGCCTTCGTTACTCCCGGCTTCTTCCGCTTGCTGGGGGGGCGCATCCAGCTGGGGCGGGATTTCGTCGACACTGACGGGACGCCTCAGGCGCCACCGGCCACGCCGGGCGCGCCACCACCCGAGCCCCTCCCGACGTTCGCGATCCTCAGTCACGAAGCCTGGCAGAACCGGTTCGGCGCCGATCCCGCAATCATCGGCCGCCGGCTCGACTTCGGCGGCAACAGCGCCGAAGTGGTGGGGGTGCTGGCGCCGGGATTCGAAGTGCTGTTCCCGCCCCAGGCCGAGATCGAGCGCCGGCCCGAGGTGTACACGGCGATGCGGCTGGATCTGGAGAACGGCTCCCGCATCAACGTGTTCCTGCGCGTGATCGGTCGGATCAAGCCGGGCGAGACGATCGAACAGGCCCAGGGCAAGATCAACACCCTGGTGGCCGACCTGCGGCAGCGTTTCCCGATCAAGGAAACGGCGGGGCTGCGCTGGCGGGTGGAGCCGATGCATGCCGACCTCACCGCCGACGTGCGGCCCGTCATCCTGGCGCTGATGGGCGCGGTGGTCTTCGTGCTCCTGATCGCCTGCGCCAACGTGGCCAATCTGCTGCTGGTCCGCGCGTCGGCCCGGGAACGCGAGCTGGCCGTGCGGGCGGCGCTGGGCGGGACCCGCTGGCGGCTGCTGCGCCAGGTCATGCTGGAAAGCCTGGTGATCGCCGGCGGCGGTGCGCTCCTGGGCATCGGCCTGGCCTTGGCAGGGATCCGGCTCCTGTCGGCCCTCGGCCCCCGGGACCTGCCCCGGCTGGATGAGGTCTCGTTGCATCCCGTGGTGCTGGGCTTCACCCTGCTGGCCTCGCTGATTGCGGCGGTGTTGTTCGGTGCGGTGCCGGCCCTTAGGGCCTCGCGGGTGAATGTGGCCGATGTGCTTCGGGCCGGGGGCCGCCACTCCGGACTCATTGGCAGCCGGCTCCTGTCCAGCAGCGTGGTGGTCGCGGAAGTGGCGCTGGCCTTCGTGCTGCTGGTGGGATCCGGTCTCATGGTGCGCACCTTCGTCGCGCTGCTTCAGGCCGATCCCGGCTACGACCCCAACGGGGTCCTCACCTTCCAGCTCCCCAACCTGGGACCGCGCAACCCGGAGGCGCGGGCGGCCTTCGTGACTGATCTGAAGCAGCGACTGGCGGTCCTGCCGGGAGTGCAGGCAGTCTCCGCCGTCGGGCCGCTGCCGCTGGACGGCACGACATCGAACGTCCGGTGGGGAACCGAGGGCGCCGCGGCCGATCCCAATCTGTTTCAGCAGGCCAACCTCCACGTCGTCCTGCCGGGGTATTTCGCGGCGATGCGCACCCGGCTGATCGACGGGCGGGTCTTCACCGAGGCTGACGATATTCCCGGCCTGCGCCTGGTGATCGTGGATCGGCGCCTGGCGCAAAAGGCCTTTCCGGGCGAGTCCGCCGTGGGGAAGCGGCTCCTGATGCGGACCGGAGGACCCGAACCGGAGTGGTTCGAGATCATCGGCGTGGTCGAGCATCAGCGGCACGAGACCCTGGCGAGCGACGGGCGGGAGGCGGTGTTCCTGCCCAACGGCTTCTTCAACTTCGGCGCAGCGAACCGCTGGATCGTCCGGACGTCGGGTGATCCCAATCTCCTGGTGCAGCCGGTGCGATCGACCATTCAGGCCCTGGATCGCTCGCTCGCCATCGCCGACCTGCAGCCAATGCAGGCCTACGTGGACCAGGCCCGGGCCCCGACCCGGTTTTCGCTGGTGCTGATCGGCGGGTTCGCCGTGATCGCGGTGGTGCTCGCCGCGGTCGGGTTATATGGAGTGCTGGCCACGCTGGTGAGGCAACGGACCGCGGAGATCGGGGTGCGGATGGCGTTCGGCGCGCCGCGAAGGACGATCCTTGCACTGATCGTGGGCCGGGGGATGGGGTTGAGCGGGCTGGGCCTGGTGCTCGGCGTGGTCGCCGGGTTGGGGTTGACGCGGGTCATGGGGACGATGCTGGTGGGCGTGAAGGCGACCGACCCCATCACCTTCGGGGCCATGATCGTGCTTTTCTTCGGCATCGCCGGCCTGGCATGCTGGGTCCCGGCGCGCCGCGCGGCAGGCCTGGACCCGAACGTGGCGCTGCGGGAGGAGTAAACCGAATCAGGATGACGTCTGCCTGCACCCGCTCCCGGCCGGTCCGGATCGCCGCCATGGTCCCAACGATCGGTCCGGGGCTACAGCAGATATGAGCGATCGACCCCCACGACTCCTTATACCGGGCTGCCTCGTTACCGGCGCGGTGGCAGGCATTGCGGGCACGTTCATGCCATCAGCATCGCTGCGGAGCCTGCTGTGGGGCATAGACGGAATCGCGCTCATCGTCGGAACCGCTCTGCTGGCGCTGCACCACTTCCGGCGAGGGAACGACGGAGTGGCCGCGGGTTTCCTGGTCTTCGTCGCGGGCGA
>DASTEX010000200.1:0-3112 GCA_035709185.1 Gemmatimonadales bacterium | reverse complement strand
CTGGTACATTCTGGCCGATGAGCTGATCCCCGGCGGCGAATCCCTGCTCCGGAATCTCCTCGAAGGATCCCGCGCCGCGGCCGGGTTCGGTGGTGGAATGCGGGTGCTCTACAGCCCCGACGCATTCGGCCATCCCGCGGTCCTGCCCTCTCTGGCCCGGGAGTTCGGCATCCGGTTTGGCGTCGCCTGGCGGGGCGTGGGCCGCGCAGGCCGCCAGGACCGGGATCTTCACCGATGGATCGGACGGGATGGCAGCGTCATGCTGCTGTACCACCTGCCGCGCGACGGGTATTCGGTGGGCGCCGGGCTCGCGACTGCCGGCCGGGAACTGGGGCATGAGTGGAAGACCATCCGCCGGCAATTGACCGAGCGGGCGGTGACCGGCCAGGTGGCCGTCTTCGTCGGTGCTGATCACCACGCGGCCGCGCCCGACCTCGCCGGCCTGGCGGAACGGCTCCAGGCACTCGAACCGGAACACGAGGTTCGGATCAGCGGGCTGGGGGAGTACTTCGAGGCGCTGTCCGGGGTTTTCGAGCGGCAGCTGGAGCTCGAGCTGGGTGCGGCGGTGGCCTTGACCGGAGAGCTGCGGCGAGCCGACCAGCATACCTGGGTCCTCCAGGGAGTCCACGGCACGCGGTCGCGGCTCAAGCGGCTGCATTCGACGGCCGAGCTGCTCCTGTTACGGCTGGCGGAGCCTCTCGCCGCGCTGGCGGCCATGGCCGGAGGTCGGGACCAGCGACATCTGGTCGGGACCGCCTGGCGAACGCTGCTCCAAGCGCAGTTCCACGACACCCTGGGCGGTTGCTGCTCGGACCTGGTGGCGCGGGAACAGGAAGTACGCCTGAATGGGCTGAACGCCCTGGCTCGTGAAGTCGCACTGCGCGGCCTGAGTCATCTGGCCGGACACGATGCCGACCGGGCCCGCGAGGCCCCCGGGCAGACCAGTCCCTCCCTGGTGCTGTGGAATCCCTGCGCCCGGCCCCGCCAGGGCATTGTGAACGCCGAGCTCACCTGGTTCCGGAGCGACGTCCTGGTCGGACCGCCGGGAGATCGGCGGGCCCGCAGCGGCCCCGGATTCCAGCCGGGGGTGCTGGTGTCCTCAACCGGCAAACGGATTCCGTTTCAGGTTCTGGGCGTTCGCCCGGGCTATGACCGCCTGGACGCCGATCATCACTATCCCGATCAGGACCGGGTGGACCGCGTCTTCGTAGCCTTTCAGTCCCCCGAGGTGGACGGGCTGTCCGTCGAGCGAATGGAGCTCCGGCCGGGAAGCGCAGCACCCGCGGCAGCCGGTCTGGAAGTCGCGCCCGATCGGATGGCCAATCCGTTCGTCGTGCTCCGCATTTCCTCCGTGGGAGAAATGGTCCTGGAAGACCGCAGCACCGGCGAGCGGTATCCCGGGCTCGGGCTGCTCGAGGACGAGCCCGACGCGGGCGACACCTACACCTTTTCCAGCGGGCGCGGCCGGGTGGCACGAGGCGGCCGGGCTCTTTCCCAGAGCGTGGTGGCGCCGGGGCCCTTGTTAGGCGCGGTGGAAGTACGCTGGACCATGGCCTCCGCCGGCGGGGGCGATCTTTCGCTGAGGCTGCTCGTGACGCTCCGGGCCGATTCCCCGATCGTGGGCCTGCGATTCGACATCGACAACGGAGCAGCCGGCCACCGGCTCCGGGCTCGCTTCCCGGTGGGGGCCGGCGAGGAGGCCGTGGCCGGGGCGGCCTTCGGCATCGAGCGCCGGACTCCCGCGGCCCCGGCGGCTGATTGCCCGTTGGAGCGTCCGGTCTCGACCGCACCGGCGCACAGCTTCGTGGCCGCGGCCGAAGACACCCGGGGCCTGGCGATCCTGGCGCCGGGATTCTTCGAGTACGAATGGACCGTCGATCGCGACCTGGTCGTGACGTTGCTCCGCGCCGTTGGCGAGCTGTCCCGGGGAGACCTCGCCGAGCGTCCGGGGCACGCCGGGTGGCCGGAGCCCACACCGCTGGCCCAGGAACCGGGGACCCACGCCATCGCGCTGGCAGTGGCGCCGATCCAGGAAATCGAGCTCTTCCGGCCCGACCAACTGGCCCGCATGTGGGAGGACGCCTTTCTCCCGGTGCAGGCCGTGTTCTTTCGGCAGTTCGCCCGCGCGGACGACGCCGCTCCTGCCCTGCCCCCCATTTCGCTGGAAGGCGACGGCCTGGTCTTTTCCGCCCTCAAGCCCGCCGAAAGCGGATGCGGATGGGTGTTGCGCTGCTACAATGCGCTGGCGGTGGAAACTGAAGGATGCTGGGCCCTCGCCCGTCCCATTCGGCGCGCTCTCCGGCTGCGGGCCGACGAAACCCCGGTGGAGGAGATTCCGGCCGGGGCCGACGGCACCTCGGTCGGCTTCCGCGCTGGTCCCGGTCAGATCGTGACGTTAGGCATCGAGTTCCGGTGATCCCGACTGCTGCACGGCGTCGGCCACCAGGGTGCAGGCCACTACCACCAGAACCAGCGCCACCCCCGGCGCCAGTCCCACCCACGGCGCATTCACGACCGTGTCTCGCCCCGACGCAATCATGGTTCCCCACGACGCGGTAGGCGGCTGAACCCCGAGACCCAGAAAGGACAATCCGGCTTCCAGGGTGATGGCGTGCCCCACGCCCAGCGTCGCGGCCGCCAGCACCGGCGCCATCGCGTGGGGGAGCGCATGCCGTACCAGCACCCGGGCGCGGCTGGCTCCCAGCGCGGCCGCGCTCTCCACATAGGGACGGGCCAGCTGGGCCCGGATCTCCGCATAGACCAGGCGCGCCACCGGCATCCACCCGGTCAGCCCCAGGACGACGATCACCAGCAGGGCGCTCGGCTCCCAGAGCGAGGCCAGGATCAGCAGCAGTACCACCCGGGGCAGCCCGAGGGCGAAATCGGTGACACCCAACAGCGTGGCCGACAGCGCCGGCGGGCCGCCGGCGGCGATAGTGCCGATCCCGATGCCGATTACCAGTGATACCGCCATGCCCAGGGCGGCGACCGCCAGGGAAACCCGCGCACCGTATACCAATCGGGCCCATACATCCCGACCCAGCCGATCGGTTCCCAGCGGATGGATGACACCGTAGGGATCGACCGTCACCGGCGGGAGAAAACGGGTCGC
>DASTEX010000199.1:0-2462 GCA_035709185.1 Gemmatimonadales bacterium | reverse complement strand
GGCCTCGATCGGCACCGGTGACAGCGCCGGCGCCACGACCACCACCAGGAAGGTGCCTAACGTGCCGCCCACCGCCAGCCAGACGTAGAACCGGCCCAGCTCCGACTCGGCCGGAGCGCTCTGGGCCAACGCGCCGTGCTGCACCAGGCCCACCAGCACCATCGCGACCAGCGCGATCACCGCGCCGATCAGTACGCTGGGCTGGATGAGGAAAATCATGGCGGCCACCACGGCGACCAGGTCCTGCACCCGGCTCAGCCGTTCGATGAAGGGGCGGGCCGAGCCGCTGAAGGCCACGATCCAGGTGCCGAGGTAGAGGGCGAGGGGAATAACCCAGAGCAGGGGGATGGGGGCGAGGTCGCGGGTGAGATAGGAGGTCACGGCAGCCAGCAGCGCGGCGGGAATCGCGGCCCGCGCCACCCAGCGGGCCCGCGCCTGGCGGCTGACCCCTGGGCTTGAGTCAACGAGACGGCCGGTCCGGGGGAGCCGTTGCCAGGCGCTGGCCCAGAGGCCGATCACCAGGGCGGCGAAGATCCAGAAGCCGAAGCGCCAGAGGCCCCACTGCCGCGAGAGCGGCAGCAGCGGCTCGATCAGCCAGGGATAGGCGAGGAGGCCGAGGAGGCTTCCGGTGTTGCTCGCGGCGTAGAGCGTATAGCCGGCGGCGCCCTGGTCACCGATGAGGGCGGCGCGGCGAGCCTGGAGCGACGGGGCGGTGAGCGCGAGCGCCACGATCGGAAGTCCGATCTGGAGCGAGAGCAGGGTGAAGGTGGCGGTGAAGGTAGCTTCGGCCGGAGGTCCCACATGGTTGAAGGGTGGGCCGAGCAGGAGCGCCAGGGCCGCGGCGGCCACCACTAGGGCGTGGGCCACGGCGAGACCGCGGGCGCCCGCCCGCCGCCAGGAGAGATCCACGATCCCGTAGCCCACGATCAGCGCGGCCTGGAAGAAGATGAGGGCGGTGCCCCAGGCGGCCGGAGTGCCGCCCAGCCAGGGGAGAATGGACTTCCCGGCGGCGGGCTCGCTCATGAAGAGCAGGGCTGCCGCGAAGGCCACGGCGAACGGGGTCAGGAGCAGGGGCTCAAGCGCTTGTTAGATTTACAGTTGGAAATGTAAGGCTCGGGTGGCGAAACTGGTAAACGCTGCGGACTTAAAATCCGCTGGGGTCACCCCCTTGAGGGTTCGAGTCCCTCCCCGAGCACTTGCCTCGTTCAGCGATTTGAGCCCCTAATCCATCACGTACAGGAACCGCTCGTACTCGTGCTCCACGGCCGTGCGGTCAATGTCGGCCGGCACGACGAACAGCGCCTGCCGCCCGCAGAACTCGGCGGGGGGGCAGTACTCCTCCACCACGTGATAGTAGGGGCGCACCACGTAATCATCGAAGAAGATCCGGGTGCCGGGAGGGGCGTGCAGCAGGGAGTAGAGGAAGGATGCCACCCGGAAGCGCCCATCGACCAACACCACATCCGGCGTCCGGCCCGGGTGGGACCACGGGGCGGAGACGTAGTCACGAAAGTGCTGCCGGCGGGTGTAGGTGAGCGGCCGGCCCCAATCGCCAACCTCCCCCAGGTCGACGTGCGTCATCCGCGGCGGTCGAGGCGCGGCTGCGGTCAGCCGTGCGACCGTGCCGATCCAGTCGGCCGAGGCATCCACCGAGAGGATTTCGCAGGCGGCATGGTGGGCCACCCAGATGGTCGACTTGCCGCAGCCGTACTCGCCGTAGACCCGGCTCCGGGCGACATGATCCTTGAACAGCGCATCGTCACCGTCGAAGAGCGGGCCCTGCAGCAGCGTGTCCACCAGTGACGGGGCCGGCGGCGGAGGGGGTGGCGGCGGCGAAAGCCAGTCCCTGACGGAGCGATACATCCGGAGTGCCGGCGCGGGCAACAGTTCCTTCACCACCATCCTGAGAGTTGACACTAGTTGCCCCGCCCGGCGAACGATGTGAGCAGCGCATGAGCGGCGCCGCCATAAGGCCACTCTCGACCGGCCACGAAAGATCCGGATCTCTTATCTGACCGGCGGAAATGCGGGCCTCTGAAAAGGAAGATAGAGAGCCCCGGCATCGCCACGTCAATGAGTAGCATCATGTCCGGACCGTAGCTTTGCCGACTGATCCCGTGAGCCCCGCGCATGACGCCGAAGGCCGCGGGCGCCGGGCACAGTCGCTACCTCGAACCCACGACATTCTCCTTGACGAACTTCTCGGGAAATTGCCGTATGATGCCGGTACTGAGCTGGTCGGCCATCATCAGGGCCTGTTCCCGCACCTTGTCATAGGCCGCGATCGAACCGGTCCAGTCCTTCTGCAGCTGCGCCACGACCTCTTCCGTGGTCAGCTCGAGATGCGAACGGAGCATCTGCTTCATCTCGGCCAGATGCCAGTTCTCCGCATTCGCTCCATTCAAGAACGCAGCGATGCTGTCGGCGTTCACTCCCCAGCGCCTGGCGGCATCCTCCTGCCT
>DASTEX010000198.1:0-5974 GCA_035709185.1 Gemmatimonadales bacterium | reverse complement strand
CCGCCGTTCTCGGGGGACAGTTACTTCCAGGTTCGGGGCCGGCACGCCACGGATCCGGTACCAGCCATCAAGGAACTCGCTCCGGACCTGCCGCCGCAGCTGGGGCCGGCTCTCGCACGGGCGCTTGCCAAGAATCCCAATGACCGCTTCGCCACCGTGGAGGAGTTCGTCGAAAGTCTGGCGGGAAGCGGGGAACATCCCACCCTGTCAGTCCTGGCCGCTCCGTGGCGGTGGGTCCGGTCGCTCCCGGTCATGCTGGCGGCGGGACTCGCCCTGCTCGGAGTCACCGCACTCCTCCTGGTGAGAGGCCGCGACCCTGACCGGGGGCCTGCCGCCGCGGGCGAGCCGATTCCGGTGGCCATACTCCCGATGGAGTCGCGGGGCACCGACTCTCTCTACTTTGCCGAGGGACTATCGGATGAGATTGCCAGCCGCCTCACGCGGGTGCCCGGGATCGCCGTCATGGGCCGGAACACCGCCATGCGGCGGGACGGCGAATCCGAGCGCGACGTGCGGGAAATCGGAAAGCGGCTGGGGGTGGCATATGTGCTGGCCGGTTCGGTGCAGTGGTCGGAAAGCAACGGGATCTGGCGCGTCGCCGTCAGGCCGGAACTGCTGCGGGTACGCGATGCCAAGGTGATCTGGGGACACTCCTACACCGATGCCTTACAGGATCTCTTCGCGGTCCAGGCATCGATAGCCCAGCAGGTAGTCGCCGCGCTGGAGCTGCAGCTGGGCGCTGGCGAACGCCGGGCCATCACGGCTGCACCCACGACCAGCCGGGGAGCATGGGACCTCTACTCGCTGGGTCGCTTCCACTGGAAGAAGCGGACCGCCGACGGACTTCGCCAGGCCACGAATTATTTCCACCAGGCCGTTGCGCTCGACTCCAATTTCTCGCGGGCCTACGCCGGGCTGGCCGATTCCTACGTGCTGTACTCGCAATTCGGCGTTTCGGATCTGAGCCGCGACGAGGCCTTTCGCCGGGCGCGGGCTGCCGCGCTGGCGGCGCTGGCTCGTGACAGCACGCTGGCCGAAGCTCACGCGTCGCTGGCCGAGGTGGTCATGTACGTGGACCGTGACTGGGACCAGGCCGAGCATCATTTCAGGCGAGCGATCGCACTCGATCCGACCTATCCCACCGCTTACCAGTGGTACGCCGAGCTGCTGGCTGTGGTAGGCCGGGCGGAAGAGGCTCTGACGACAGGGACCCGGGCGGCGGAGCTGGACCCCACCAATGCCTTGACGGTCCACGCCCGGGCGCTCGCGCTCAGGGCGCTGCATCGCTTCGACGAGGCCATCCCGGTGTACCGGCGTATCGTTGAGATTGACCCCGGTTTCGGGTATGGCCAGTTCGGCCTGCTCCTCTCCCTGATCGGCGTGGGGGACCACGCCGGCGCGTGGGCGCACCTGGACCGAATGGGGCTGGGGACCGCGCTGCACCGGGCCTGGGTAGCGGCCGCCATTGATTCCAGTACCGCGCCCGCGGCGCGCCAGCTGGTGATCCGGGAGCGGGCCGCTGTCGAGGGAATGGGCCTGCTCACCGAGGCGATGATCCAGACGGCGGTACTGAATCGCGACCAGGCGATCGGGCGGCTGAAAGAGATCGTGGACGATCGAGGGGCGGTGCTGCCTTCGCTGATGTTCCCGGAGTTCGACCGCCTGCGGGAGGACCGGCGATTTCAGGAATTGGTGCGGCGGATGAATTTCAGGCCGCAACCGGTTCGTTAGGCGGCGGCGGGCAGGCGAGGAGTTCCTCGCCCGCTTCGTCGTTACTCCTCCTCTCAGCCCTTAGTCCTCAGTCCTGTGAGTCAGGCCAGGATCTTGGTCACCACGCCGGCGCCGACGGTGCGCCCCCTCGCGGATGGCGATTACAAAACTCCATCGCCCGACACCCGCGTGCCGCTTGAAGCGGCCGCCTCAGTCAAGGCCCCCGTCCAAGCTGTTCCCAGGCAGACTTATGTACTCGACACCCACCAAGTCCTTGTCAATTAGGCCTCTCTCCAGCCAGCCGCTGGTGCCGTTTCATCTTGTTCGACCGAAGGTTTTGTACCGGGCAGGCAGCGGCGAACCCAGCGCTTGCGCGCCTCCGATGAACGGACACTGTTCGCCGGCCAGGAGGGCAAAGGCCGGCCGCGATGCGTGGTCGCGACCGGCCCGGAATGCCCGCCTGCTGAGAATCGGATCGCTGGCTCGTCCGCCCGCCTGCCCCTACGGCCTGCGTGGAACCGATACCTTCACCCCCACGCCGGCCTCCGCGCCCGCCGGTATCGCGGTGGTGACACCTCCCGAGGCCAAGAGACCAGCGGCTGTTTCCGCCCGCAGGTTCGCGAGGGCCGTGGGGCCTCGCTGCAATGCCACCTGCACCTCCGCCAGCGCACGATCCGGCGTGCGGCCCAGCAGCACGAGGTCGGCCAGCACCGCGATCGCTACCACCCGCCGGTCCTCGGGGGCGGACTCGCTGATCGTGACCAGGGCGGTCTGGCTCACGCCAGCCTGCACCGCATCGGCGGCGACGGAGAGTTCGGCACTGGTGGTGCTGGAGAGACCCGCCTCAGCCAGCGCCTCGCCGGCACGGGTCAGCCCCGCGAGCCGGGCCTCGACCGCAGCCGCGATCCGCTCCATCGACACGCCCTTGGCCTTGCCCTCGGCGACCTTCTGCTCCAGCAGCGCGACCGGGATGCCGGCCTCGATTGCGGTCTCAAGCGCCGCGCTAATGCGGGCCTGTGCCTCGGTGCTCTGGCTCGCGGTCTCCCGTGCCGGAGGCTTCGACTGGGCCTCCTGGGCCGCAAGAGCAGCAGGGACGAGCATGAACGCGCCGGCCAGGAGGGTGAGAGTACGTCGCATCGTTGACTCCTTCCGTTATGGTCCGTGGCAACTTCACCCCTGAGACGACCGGGACGCCCCCCGGGTCACCTCGTCCAGCTCCGGCTCGAGACGGCGGCGCAGCAGGTCGCGCGCGCGCATAACCCGCATTTTGACGGCGCTTACCGTGACGCCCGCAGTCTCGGCGATCTCCTCGTGGGAATGCCCGAGATGATGGTGCAGCAGGAATGCTTCGCGCAGAATGGAGGGCAGAGACGCGAGTGCGACGCCCAGCGTGGCGCGGAGCGCCTGCTGCTCGGCGAGGTCATACAGGTCGGGGGGCTCGTCCACCTCAAGCAGCCGGATCTCGGTGCGGCGGATGTTCTTTGCCCAGTCCAGCACGGTGTTTCGGAAGATGCGGAAGAACCAGGCGCGAACGCGCTCAGGATCGTGACACTGCGCGAGGCGCTCGAACGCTTTCACACAAGCGTCTTGAACCAGGTCGAGCGCTGTGTCGTGATCCAGGCCGAGGGTGCGGCCGTAGCGGTAGAGCGGGTCCTGAAACCGGCGAACCAGGTCGCCGAACGCGTCGCGATCGCCCGCGATCGTCCGCTCCACCAGTTCGCGGTCGGGGATGGTGGGAGCCGTCACTGGCTCACCACCAGCACGGCAACCCAGCCCCCCATGCCGTCCGGGCGGCGGCCGGGGAAAGACTCCGGCACGAACCAGGTGCCGTCGGGGCCCACGAAGGCGTAGTGATAGACACCGGGAGAAAGGGGCAGCTCGATCACCCAGCTCCCACCCTCCCGCCGCATGAGCGCGGGCGTCCACTGGTTGAAGTCGCCCGCAATGGAGACCGGGCCCGGTGCTCCGCGCGCCGGTAGCCGGAAGGTGGCGCGGCCATCGCGATACCGGGCCGGCGTCGGCGCAGCCACCACCGCTCTGCCAAGGCGAACGCTCAGCCCCGCCCATGCCGACCGGGTGGTGACGGTGAGATAAAGCGGGTCGAACGCGTCCCAGCGCGCCCCGGCGATCAGCTCCACGCGCCCGGCCAGCGCCGCGGAAGCCCCGAGCGCCGAGCTGGTGATATCGCTCTCGAACCAGCGCCCGACTGAGCCTGAGAGCCGGATCGGCCCCCCGCTCCACTCCAGCGTCCCCTGGGCCAGGGTGTACTGCGCGTCATGGTCGAGCCAGCCACGAGTTTCGGCCCGAAAGGTGAAGGGCGCGATAAGGGCCGCGAGTCCCAGACTGCCGGTCGGGAGCAGCCGGTCCGACTTCACGCCAGCGATCTCACTGGTCTGGCCGGCCGCGCCGGCCTTGGCCTCGATCGCGAGACGCCGGGAACCGACGAAACCACCGGCCATCACTTCCCCGCCGGCACCGATCCCGGAGACTACCGAATCCGAGCCGCCCACCCCGCCGGGCGGCAGGATTGTTGGCGCCTCGGTTCCCTGCTGAGGTTCGCCCTGGGCGAATCCATGGGCGGAAAGATCAAGCAACAACCCCGCAGCCCCCCCCGTCTGAAGCCTCCGATACCCTCCGACCGAACCCCAGTACGGTCCACCGTCGACTGGCACACCAGCCGTCAACCCGAACCAGTCTCGGATCGACGTACGCGAGAGCCCAAAGACTCCCGAAGACCTGGCGCCCCCACCGGGAGCACCGGGGTAACCAACCCGCCCGACCTGACCGCTAACCCGCCACTCCTGAGCCGATCCCAGGACCGGCGCGATCTGGATGGCGACTACGGCGAGCAGAGATCCGAGTCTGACGCGCCTCACGATGCCGCCTCGGGCGCGAGCACGGTGAGTCGGCTGTTGGCCCCGCCGAAGCCGTCGCTTACCTGTGGGGCGAGCGGGTCTGGCCGCCAGATCTTCCCGTCCACCAGGAACCCGTAGTTATAGACCCCGGGCTCGAGCGGTACCTCATACGCCCAGACACCGGGGGCCACCTGCCGCAGCTCGATCTCGGGCCGCCAACCAGTGAAGTCGCCCACCAGGCTTACGCTTTGGGCGGCGGAGTCGCCGAACCGGAACTGCACCATCACTCGTACCGGCCCCTTGGCGACCGCCATGGCCGCAGGGGCCACTGGCTCTTGTCCGGTCAAGGTCAAGAACCCGATCGTGACCAAGGCGAGCGCGGCCGCCAGCGCGTAAGCGGGCCTGAAGGCCAGAGTGACCGGAGTGGGTGACCAGACCCACCGCGCAAAACGGCCGATCACCGTTTCCCGCGGCCGTCCTCCGATCCGCGTCATCACGCTGGATGCGACGTCAACGGCGGGAAGCTGCCGCAGGGGCTCGAGCGCGGAGCGGATCGCCCGCTGGTGCTCGTGATATGACTTGAGCTCGTCGGGCCTCAGCTGCTCCGGTGGCAGCTCGCCGTCGAGGGCCTTATGTACTCGGTCGGTCATCGGATTCGGCTCCGTTCGTGAGGGCTTGCCGGATACAGACGCTCGGGCGTGGCTCGAGGTCACTTCAGGGGATCGGCTGGTTCGGATCCCCCTCGCCGCTTCGGGCCCACAGTGGCTTGCAGTTCGCCAGATTCCGCGACCCGGCGCAATCCCCCCGGCCGGGGGGGGCGCGTATGGGGCGGTGATGATGCCGAGGATCCCCTCGATCCTGCTCGCAGCACTGACCGTGCCGCCGTCCTCCCGCCGGCTCAGGCAATCGAGCGGTGTCTCGAAAAGGCAAGGGCCGGCGGCGATGCGCGATCGCGGCCGGCCCGTACTTCTCAAACTGCGGTACTGGGGTACTGACTACCGGGTACTGAGTGAGTGGCTCAGCCCAATGCCCTGTCTCCAGCCGCAGTCTTACTCAGCACCAGTACCCAGGACTCAGTATCGAGTGGCTATGCCAGAATTTTCGTGACGACCCCGGCGCCGACGGTGCGCCCGCCCTCGCGGATGGCGAACCGGAGCCCCTCTTCCGCCGCGATCGGCGTGATCAGCTCGATCGTCATCTGCACGTTGTCCCCCGGCATCACCATCTCCACCCCTGCCGGCAGCTCCACCGCCCCCGTCACGTCCGTCGTCCGGAAGTAGAACTGGGGCCGGTACCCCTTGAAGAACGGGGTATGCCGCCCCCCCTCTTCCTTCGTCAGCACGTACACCTCGGCGTGGAACTTGGTGTGCGGCGTCATCGACCCCGGCTTCGCCAGCACCATCCCCCGC
>DASTEX010000197.1:0-3884 GCA_035709185.1 Gemmatimonadales bacterium | reverse complement strand
GCGCGCGAACTTCTCCGGCTCTTCCCAGTGCATCCCGTGGCCGGTGCCGGCATAGGTAATCAGCCGGGAACCGGGGATCGCGGCCTGCAGCTTCTGCTGCTCGGCCAGGTCGGCAAAGGTGTCCTGATCACCCCAGATGATGACCGTCGGCGCCGTGATGGTGCGGGGATCGGCCGCGAAGTCGACCGCCATGAAGTTCCGGAAAACAGCCTTCCATACCCGGGCCGGCAGCTTCAGGCTCTCGCCCACCACCATGTTGAAGAACTCCGGGGGCACCGGCCGCTTGAGCGTGCTCTGCTGAAACTCCTCCGCGAAGCCGCGGTCGATCGGGTCCTCCAGCTTCGAGATGGTCTCCTTCCAGAACGCTTCCAGGAGGGGATTGCCCTTCCAGGTGGCGAAGCCCGCCTCCAGTACCAGTCCGCGCACCCGCTCGGGGTGATCGAGCGCAAACTGCCGCACGACCCCGCTGCTCATCGAATGCCCGACCAGGACCGCGCTCTGCACGCCCATGGCGTCCATGAACTGGGCCAGGTCGTTCGAGAGGTCCTTGAAGGTGTATCCCGAGTCCGGGCGGTCGGAAACACCATGGCCCCGCTGACTGTAAGCGTAGACCCGGAGCTGCTGCGGCAGCATCGGGAGGAGCCGGTCCCACGAATGCCAGGAGTCACTGTAGCCGTGCAGCAGGATTACCGGGATGCCGTCGTTATAGCCCTGCGCGACGTACTGGAGCTGGACCCCACTGGCCAGCTTGACGGTCTTCGCGACCGGCTGGTCGGCGGTAGCCTCAGGGCGCTCGGCGGCCCCGACGGCGCACGCCGCGGCCAGGCCCAGGGTGAACCCGAAAAGGGGTTTCCTGCGGGAGTCCTTCCACAACATTGATCGCTTCCGGTTAGGTACGCCCGGTCTGCGTCAGAACCCTTCCAGAAGCGACAACGCCGGTCGAGGATGGCGGGGAGGCGGGCAGGCGGGTAAAGGACGCCGGTTTAACGGTTGGACGACCCTTACCCGCCGAGCGGCTCACGGCTCACGTCTACCGGATGCCGCCCCGTGGCCGCCAGTTGCCGTCGGTTCTGCCGCCGAACCGTGGGGCGCGGTCATTGACCAGCACTCCCCCCCGCACGCCTGGAGCCGGCATCCGGTCGCTGATGGGGATGACCGGCCGGGCCGGACCGTGCCGGGCACAGGGGTCTCGGGTGATTCCGCCCCGAATGATGATCACCGGGCCGCTGTCTCTCGGCTCGCTGCCCAGGATGGTGCCGTCGGCCGTGTGCCTGGTGGGTGGCACCGCGGCAGCCGGTGCGGAGCCGGGCGCCGCCAGCTCCACCCCGCTGGGCCCGAACCGTACCTGGGGCTGCATCGATGAGCTCACGGCCTGTTGCAGCACGGAACTTCTCGCAGTAGCCGACGATCGCTGCCGCCGAGTTGGAGTGGCGGGCGCCGGTGCTGCGCCGGCCAACAGGTCGAGGCCGTCATGGCCGGCCTCCAGGGCCGAGGTCCGGGCTGATTCGGTTGGCGAGGGAATGATCAGGGGGGCCGCCCGGACCTCATGTCGCGGGTTGGATCCGGAGGGCGTGGAACATGCAGCCGCAAGCACCGGCGTTGCGAGCGCTGCAGCAAGTAACATGGATCGCACTGGTCCTCCTGAACTCACGATGACCGCGGGACCTGGGTAGACCTGGAGGCGAGCCCGCTGTTCGCATATGCCGGACCAGAGGGGAACTGGCCGTTTCCGGCAGCCGATCAGCCATTTCCAGCCCACCTGTCATCAAGGGAGTACAACCCCGTGTCACTCTCGTCGGACACCATCACGGCACTCGCCTGCCTGGCCGGCGTGCTCACTGCCTGCCAGCCCCGGACCTCCGGGGATGAGCCTCTGGCAGCCACTCTCCGGGCCCGGATCGCCGCGGCGTATGACTTCAGCAGTCCGGGCGCGGTCGAGCGGATGTCAGCGCTCTATCCGGATACGGGCCGGGTGGCGTCGGCCAGCGGTGGGAGGATCATCTCGTCGCCCGACTCCCTGCGGGCCGGCATCGCCTCCTTCTGGGAGAATGTAGGGCGGAACATGCGGGAACCGCGCTGGGTCTGGGAGGAGGTTTACGTCGAGCGGCTGGGAACCGATGCTGCGGTGCTCACGGGAACCTGGTCCCTACCGCACGTCGCGCCCAACGACCAGCCCCACGTGATCCGGGGAGCGTGGACCGCGGTCTTCCGGCGCATCGACGGCGAGTGGCTGATCGTGGCGGAGCATCTGTCGACCCCCGACTGACTCCGACGAACCCGTCGAAGACGTCGACGCATTGGATACTTCTACAATCTGCAATCTGTAATCTGCAATCTGCCCTCGTGGTTCATTCCCTCCTCAGCATTGCGGCCGGATCGACCCTGGCCGCCCTTCGGGCCGGCCAGGCACAGGCCAGCAACGCCGCTCCCGCCAGTACCAGGGGCACGATCGCGAACGTCACCGGATCGTTCGCGCCCACGCCGTAGACCAGCCGCTCCAGCAGTCGGGTAAGGATCAGCGCTCCCGCCAGTCCCGCCGCTACTCCGGCGCCGGCCAACGCCATTCCCTGTCCCAGGATCATCCGCAGGATGGAACCCCGGGCGGCGCCGAGCGCCATCCGGATGCCGATTTCGTGGGAACGCTGAGCGACCAGCAGGCTGAGCGTGCCGTACACGCCGATGGCTGCCAGCAACAGGGCGGCCGCCGCGAAGGTGCCTAACAGCAGGGCGGTGAACCGCGGCGCCGACAGGGCGTCCGCCGTCACCTGTTCCATGGTGCGGATGTCGGAGACCGGCAAGCCGGGATCGAGGGCCCGGATAACTCCCCTCGCCGGTCCGACCAGATCGCGCGGGTCACCCTCGGTCCTGACGACCAGGGTCATCCCCCTCGGCGCGTTGCCGGTCTGCGCCGGAAACTGTGCGTGGGGTACGAACATCTCCTGCCGGTTCGCCTCCACGACGGCGTTGTGCCGGGAGGTCCGCACCACCCCCACGATCGTCATCCAGGGTTGATCCCGGGTCCCCAGATGGAATTGCTGTCCCAGCGGCTCCCGGTCCGGCCAATAGGCCGACGCCATGGTTTCGTTGATCACCACGACCGGGGGGTTGCCGGCCCGGTCCTCCCGGGTCAGAAAGCGGCCCTTCACCAGGGTCATGCCCATGGTCTCGAAGTACCCGTCGATGACCACCTGCCAGTCGCCGTTGGGATTCTCGCCCGGTTCGGCGGGCCGGTCCTTCAGGGTGATGCTCCAGTCACCGATGGTCCCGCTGAGGGGCAGAATCCTGGTGGCGCCCACTGATCGCACCCCCGGCAGCAGCCTGATCTGCTCGGTGGCCCGTTCGAAGAACGCGACCACTTCGGCCGCCCCGGGGTAGGATGAGCCGGGCAGAGTGACCCGCAGCGTGAGGACATTGCGCTCGTTGAAACCCAGATCCACCCGATGAAGTGCGAGCAGGCTGCGAATCAGGAGGCCGGCTCCGACCATCAGGATGACGGAAAGCGCCATTTCGGCGACCACCAGCCCCCGACGAAAGCGGTGTCGCGCGGGGCCGGCCGTTCCGGTGGGACCGCCTTCCTTGAGTACGCCCGCCAGGTCGGGCCGGGACAGGTTCAGGGCCGGCACCAGCCCGAACAGGATCCCGGTCAACAGCGCCAGAACGGCCGTGAAGCCGAGGGTGGGCAAATCGAGAGCGACCTGGTCCAGCCGGGGCAATCCGGCAGGCCGAAGCGCCACCAACAAACGGATACCCGCCAGCGTAAGGCCAAGACCCGCCACCGATCCAGCCAGGGCGAGCACGGTGCTCTCCGTCAGCAGTTGCCGGAGAACCCGGCCCCGGGCGGCTCCCAGCGCGGCCCGGACAGCCACCTCCCGGCGCCGGGCATC
>DASTEX010000196.1:0-6961 GCA_035709185.1 Gemmatimonadales bacterium | reverse complement strand
TTAGCCGTTAGCCGTTAGCCGTTAGCCGTTAGCCGTTAGCCGTTAGCCGTTAGCCGTTAGCCGTTAGCCGTTAGCCGTTAGCCGTTAGCCGTTAGCCGTTAGCCGTTAGCCGTTAGCCGTTAGCCGTTAGCCGTTAGCCGTGAAAATACGGTCTGCACTCAGCACTCAGCACTCAGTACCAGCTTAGTCCTAAGTCCTGAGTCCTAAGTCCTTGTCGTTAGTCCTGGCTGTTCCGACTCTCCCTCGCCACCCGCTCCCAGGCCTCGGCCGGCAGCTTCTGCGCCAGCGCAGCGAACGCCGGGTCGCGCATGACGTCATCGAACAGGCCGGAGCGGAGCACCCGGGGATCGATCCCGGTCGGCGAAAGAGTGAAGGCGCGTTCCATCCACTGCGCGGCCTCTTCCGGCCGCTTGCGCCAGGCGGCATAGATGGCGAGCTCCTGGGCTGCCATCGCTTCGGCGTACGCCGGATCGAGGGTGTGATTCTCCAGTGCCTGCGCCAGCGAATCGGCGATCTGCTGGGCTTCGGCCCTCCGTCCCAGCGCCAGCAGGCAGGCGGCCCGGGTGCCCTGGTAGGGCCCCAGGTCAAGCGTGGCACAGCGGTCCGGCTGGCCCAGCAACAGATACGCCCATCCCTGGAGCCCGCGGGCCAGCGCCAGGCTGGCCTCGAGCGTGTCCGCCCGCCGCGCCTGGTCGAGCGTCACGTCGTAACGGCGCGCGCCCAGCGCGTTGATGGCGAGCGAGATCCGGCGCGGCGGTGAAAGCGGATCGGTCTGGAGCGCCTGCTCCGCCAGCGCCATCGCCTCCGCCATGCTGCCTTCGCGCATCAGCATGCTCGCGCGCCAGGTGAGCACGTTGGGAGAGGTGGGGCGGAGCCGCTGGGCCGCTTCGTAATCCAGCCGCACGCTGTCGATCGGAGCGTAGGTTAGGTTGGAGATGTACATCCGGGCGACGTAAGTGTCGCCGTTGTCCGGCGCCAGCGAAATGGCCCGCTGGGCCACGGCCAGCGAGCGAGCCGCCATGGTGTAAGGCGACAGGTCACCCCGGTAGCCGTACCACATGTACAGCGCATAGGCCGAGGAAAGATCGGTCAGCGCCCGAACGTGCGAGGGGTCGAGCCGGATCGCCTGCTCGAACTCGGCGATGGCCGAAGCCACCCCGGCCCGGGTGCGCCGGTTCATCCCGGCCCGGCCCCGGATGTACGCCAGCTCGGCCGCGGGAATCCGCGAGCGCCAGACCGGGACCGAACCGGCCAGCGTATCGGTCGCGAGCAGGCGTTCGCTCACCAGCCGGGCTACCCGTTCCTGCTCTTCGTCCAGTCGCCTGGGTCGCACGTCGAACCGCTCCGACCAGCGCAGTTGCTCCCCCGCCACCCGCAGCAGCTGCACGTCCACCCGGAACCCCTCTCCGAAGGGGCGAATCGAGGAGGCAATGAGGTGCTCGACCCCGAGCGCCTCGCCGATCTGACGCCGGCCGAGGCCGTTGATCATCACGTCGGGGGGAGCGAGGGCCAGGCGGAGGCCGGGAATCTGTTGCAGCTCGTGGTTCAGTTCTTCCTGGAATCCGCGGGCAAAGACCAGCACGGCGGTGGAATCGCCCACGATCTCCATCGGCAGGACCGCAATGGAGCGGATCGCGTCCCGGCCCAGCCCCAGCCCTCGGGCGACGACCACCGCGCCCGCCGCCACCACCAGCCCCAGCACCGCCAGGAGCGGGATCCGGAAACGGCGCCACCACGAGCGGATCGGTTCCGGCTCGGCGGGCACCGTCCCGGAGAACGGCAGACTGTCGAGGGCCTCGACCAGCTCTCGCGCCGATTGCCAGCGGTCGGCCGGCGACTTGGCCAGGCAGCGCATGACGATCTTCGAGAGTCCGGCGGGAATGTCGGGATTACTCAGGTGGACCGGAGTCGGCGCCTCGCTTAGGTGGGCCCGCACCAGCTCGTGCGGCAGATCGCTGGCGAACGGCAGCCGGCCGGTGAGCATCTCGTACGCCACCACACCGACCGCGTAGATGTCCACCCGGTGATCGGCGTTGGGGTCGCCGGCCGCCTGCTCCGGCGCCATATAGGCGGGCGTGCCCACCACGGTCCCTGGCATGGTGATCCACGCCTGGTCGACCGTCGGCCGGCTGAGCGCCTTGGAAATCCCGAAATCGGTGACGAGCGCGTGACCGCCGGCCAGCAGCACGTTTCCGGGCTTGATGTCGCGGTGCACGATGCCGTTCTCGTGGGCCAGCGCCAGCGCATCGACCACTCCCCGGAGAATCCGGACCGCCACCGCGGGCGGCAGCCGGCCTTCCCGATCGAGCGCCTCGCGCAGGCTTTCGCCCCGCACGAACGGCATGGTGTAGTAGGGAAGCTGCTCCCCCCGGTCGCCCCGGAGGGTACCGACGGTCAGAACCGGAATGATGTTCGGGTGATGGTAACGGGCGGCGTGCAGGATCTCGAGACGGAATCGCTCCAGGCTGACCCCGGCAACCATTTCGGGCGGCAGGACTTTCACCGCCACTTCCCGGCCGAGTGCGACTTCCTCGGCCCGGAAGATGCGCGACATCCCGCCGCCCGTAATTTCCTCGTGTACCCTGTAGGCGGCGCCCAGTGCCGCCTGAACCTGCTCGCGCAGGTCCGCCACACCCATCTCCGTCAGTTGATCCCCACCCTTCCCTTGACCGAGGCAATCAGCTTGGCGGGATCGTAACCCACCCCGTCCTTGAAGACGGTGACGCCCTGCCGGATGATCGACGGATCGGCCGAGAGGTCGCCCTTGAGCAGCACCAGGTCTGCCAGTTTGCCCGGCTCCACCGAGCCGAGCTCCTTTTCAATCCCCAGGATTTTCGCGCCGTTGAGGCTGACGATCTGGACGGTCTCCTCCGGGGTGAAGCCGGCCTCGCGCAGCAGCTCGAAGCCGCGCTGATCGCCGAAGCCGGGCAGCGCACCGCCGTTGCCGGTGGGATCGACGCCCGCGCCCAGCAGGCCGCCGGCTTTCACGAAATCGCGTTCGAATTGCATCGCGCTCTTGAGCGCGCTCACGGGGAATCCGGCCTTGTCTCCGGCCTGGTCGATCATCTTGCGGTCCTGGAGGTACCGCTCTCGCACTTCCGGCGCCATGGCGTCGAGGGTCCGCTGATCGGTGACCGGCCGTCCGGGCATGAACGCCTCGAACACCGGCAGGGTCGAGGTCATCGGAATCCCCTTCTGCACCATCGCGGCGATAGTCGCCTTGCCGGCGGGATCGGCCGGGTTGGCCTTGGCCAGGACGCCGTAGGAATCCGGAGGACACACGTCGGGCTTCTTGTTGGCGTAGAAGTCGCTGGCCGTCAGCATCCCGTGCTCGAGATTGTCGATCCCCAGGGCCACCGCTTCCTGGAAGCTGACCGAACAGAGATGGCCGGTGACCTTCATGCCCAGGCGATGGGCCTCGTCGATCGCGGCCTTGAGATCTTCCCGGCGGATATCGGTGTAGGCCTTGAGCCAGGTGGCGCCTTCCTCGTGCCAGTACCGGACGAACCGGCGGGCCGCTTCGGGCGACGTCACCATCGCCTGGGTGGGACTCTGATTGGCCGCTCCCGTCAGGTACGGAGCCGTGACGTGGACCCGCGGGCCGACCATTTCGCCGGCATCCACCTTGTTCTTCACGAAGATGTCGGCGTAGCCCGAGGAGGCCCCGCCGGTCCGGATGGTGGTGACCCCGGAGGCGAGGTAGAGCCGGGGCGCGGTATACGAGGCCTGGACGTACCGGCCGCCACCCGCGGTGTAGAACAGGTGATCGTGCAGCCCGATCATCCCGGGAATGACGGTGTGGCCGGCCCCGTCGATGACGTGCGCGCCCGCCGGCGGCTTGATCTGCGCTGCCGGACCCACCTCGGCGATCTTGTTGCCGCGGATGATGATCGTCTGGTTGTCCCGGGCCGGACCGCCGGTCCCATCGATCAGCTTCACGCCGGTGATGGCGATGACCGGGGCTTCGACCGAAACCCCGAACTTGTTCCGGGGCCGGGCCTCCTGGCCGGGAAGCGAAGCAACCGGCAGGGCCAGCAGGATGGCGGCGGAGCAAAGCATTCTCACCATGACTCCAACTCCCTTTCGTTACGGTAATACCTCAAAGGCCATCATCATCCCGGCATGCAGGTGCTCCGCGATGTGACAATGGAGCATCCAGCGCCCGGGGTTGGTGAGCTCCAGCAGGAGATCGGCGGTGCCCCCGGCGGGCAGAAGAACCGTGTCTTTCCAGACCAGATTGTCGTTGGGAACCCCGTTCACCGCAAGCACGAGGAACCGCTGCCCGTGGATGTGCACCGGGTGCTGCATGCCGTGGAAGACGGCCCGGTCATTCCCCAGGCGGATCCGGACCCGGTCTCCCACCCTGAATCGCCAGGCGACGTCCATGTTCTCCTGCCCGGTGGCCGGGTCCCGCAGGATCCACCGTACCTCGTTGCCGGTGGAGGCCCAGTTCATCCCGGGCATGGTTCCGTTCCACTCCACCGGGTTGAAGAATACGGAGTCCTTACGCATGAGCCGATCGGCGAGATACGGCAGCCGGGCCTCCATGCTGAGCAGCAGTTCCCTGACCGGAAGTCGTTCGGCTCCTGCCGCCACCTCGCGGATCTCACGGCTGGTCGCGCTATCGCGTCTCAGGACGTCATGCCCCGGCACGGGAGCAACCGCCTCGCCCGCGACCGCGATGACGCCGAGGGTGTCGACTTCACTGAAGTAACGGCCGAACAGGTGGTCGATCGACCGGACCCGGTTGACCAGGGCCACTCGCCCCGGCCGGTCGAATCTCACCTGGACCACGTAGCGCTCGGCCGGACCCATGACCACGCTCTCCACCCACTCCTCGCGTTCGTAGGAGCCGAGGTCGGAGCCGGCCAGTTTCATCCGTGCCCCGGTGAACGAGAGGTTGAAGGTCCGGGTGTTGGAGGCGTTGGTCAGGTAGAACCGAACGACCTCTCCCGGCCTGGCGCTGCCGCTCCAGGCCGCTTCGCCATTCACCAGGAACACGTTGCCGAAGCGTCCCATGAGAGCGTGGGTCGGTTGATTCAGGCCATAGGGGACCAGGCCGTCGTCGCCCACCAGCAGATCGTCCAGCAGGAGGATCTCTTCGCGGTGGGCCGGGGACCAGGCGTCCGGCCTCGGGGAGCGCACCAGGATGTTGCCGTAAAGACCCAGGTCCTGCTGCGCGTCTTCGCGCACATGGGGGTGATACCAGTAGATGCCCGCATCGGGGAAGCGCAGCTCGTAGGTGAAGTCTGCGCCCGGAGCCACCGGGTCCTGGGTGAGCTCGGGAACGCCATCGAACCGGTTGTCGAGCCGCAGGCCGTGCCAGTGAACCGTGGAGGGCTGGTCCAGCCGGTTCCGGAAGATCACCGTGACGCTGGCCTGCTGCCGGACGATGAGCAGGGGGCCGGGATACTGCCGGTTGAAGCCATACATCACGAACTCGCGGCCGGCGAGCGAGCGTCGCACCAGTCCGGCTTCGAGGATCAGCGTGTCACCGGTTTGCAGCGTCCGGACCTCACGCGGCCGCGCGGCCGGGGTAGCCGCGGTTCCGCGGGGAAGCCAGGCCCGCTCGCCCGGGCGGAGCTGCATTTCCACCGGAAGCATCGGAAGCCCGGGGGGCATCGGCACACTGGTCCAGCCGAGCGAGTCCGGCTCGCTCGGGTGATGGGTGTGTTCTCCCGCGCCCGCGGAACCGAGAGTGAACTCGAGGACATCGGGAGGCCGCATCCGGTTGCTGGCCGATTCGCCCCGGAGGATCAGCTTCCCGGTGCGCTCGGCCGGCTCGGGTGACGCTTCGGCGGAGATCAGGACCAGAAACCGCTCGAGCGCGATTTCGGCCAGCGGGGTGCGGCCGTTCTTGACTTCACCCAGCCGGATGATGGTGTCGAGAACCGGCGTGGCGGCCCAGGCGACGTAGTGCCGATAGGCACCCCATCGGTCGGGCTCCGGAAGACCCGAGAGCCGGGCGACCAGGCGATGACGGTGGCGCCCGTCCGGGGTGACCGCGACCGTGAATGGTCCCGCCACGCGATCGAGAGCCACGCGGCCGGTGACGCCTTCCACTCCGCGGGCGGGAAACAGCTCGATACAGTAGAGATCCCGGCTGGGGCGCAGGCCGGCACCGGTATCGCAGGCATCCTGAGCCGATGAGCCGGCGGGGAGCCCGGCCGCCAGCAGCGCGGCCAGGCCACACCCGATGCCTCTCCCCGGTCTGCCTAACGAGCGGCCGCTGCGACCGCTGACCATTCAATCACCGCGCCATGTCCACCGGCAAACCGGGCCGGTTCCAGCCGGTAGCGTCGCGCGAAGGCGGCCAGTTCCGCACTGCCCGGCCGGGCCGGCGGTTGGCCGGCAGCGGGCGACAGCACATCACTGGTGAAGACGATCCGGGCCGAAGGAACCCAGATGCCCAGGATGCCTTCGGCGTGGGCCGATTCCAGCGGGTACAACACGACCTGGCCGGCTCCCTGGCCCAGGGACAGCGAATCGCCCACGCTCCGGACCAGAGGAGCCCGCCTGGTCCGTGACAGAGCGTCGGGCGCCACGGTCTTCCGGGCCAGGGCGATGCCACGCACAAAGGCCACGTTCCGGGAGTGAGCGATCACAGGAATGTTCCGGGCCATGTATTCCCGCAGGCCGCCGGAGTGATCGTGATGATGATGGGTGGCGACGACGCCTGAAACCCGGTGGTCGGGAAACCGGCGTCGCAGGGTATCGAGCACGGCCTTCGAACGCGCGGCACTCTGCGGGCCTTCGACAACCAGCAGGGTCTGGCCCTGGTCCACCACCAGCGAGTGGTGGCTCCCGCCTTCGGCCCGCCAGACGCCGGGTGCCAGCTCGACCAGGTTGACCGTCACCGGCGGCGGACCAGCCGGACCGGGCGGGGGAGCGCGGGCCACCAGGGAGTCGGGGATGACGAAGGCCGACTCATCGAGCGGCTGATTCAGGGTGATCGAGGTCA
>DASTEX010000195.1:0-2184 GCA_035709185.1 Gemmatimonadales bacterium | reverse complement strand
GGCGCCGATCGCGCGCCGGACCGCCAGATCACGGTGCCGGCCCTCGGTCCGGACCATGAACAGGTTGGCCACGTTGGCGCAGGCGATCAGGAGCACGATCACCACGCCGCCCAGCAGCACCCACAACGAGGTCCGCACCGTCGGCCCCACGATGCGATCGAGCGCGGGGGTGACCACCGCGCGGTGTTGCTCGATCATGCGGGCATAGGTGGGTGGACCTCCGAAGCGGGCCGGCAGTCCCTTGGACAGCTGGGTCAGCTCGGCGGCAAGCTGTTCCCGGGTGACGCCTTCCTTCATGCGCGCAATCAACGGCAGACCCAGGTTGCCGGGCTGCACCTGCTCGAGCCGGGGCTCGCCGGCAACCCACAGCAGGGTCTGATCGCTGGGAAAACGGAACTCGGTCGGCATGACGCCGATGATCTGCCGCATCTCGCCCGAGATGAAATAGGTGCGGCCCACCACCGACGAATCGCCCCCGAACCAGGTCTGCCAGAGCTGGTGGCTGATCAGCACCACCCCATCGCCGTCTTCCGGCACGGGGGTCCGGCCGAACAGCGGCCGCACCCCGAACGTGCGGTACATGTCGTTGGTGGGCCAGGCCATCGGGACCCGTTCCACCCGCTCCTCGGTGCGCAGAGTCGAAGTCCCGCCGCCGAACCCGAAGATCCCGTCCAGCAGCCGCGAATGCTCCCGGTAGTGGAACAGGAAATCGAAGCCCAGGCCGAAGTCCTCGGGCAGGTCCGATCCGGGCGCGGTGCCGGATACGACCACCAGCCGGTCCGCATCGGGGAACGGCAGTGGCTTGAGCATCACGGTGTTGATCACGCTGAACATCCCGGCCACGGCGCCGATCGCGAGCGCCAGGGTACCGATCGAGGTCACCATGAAGCCGGGGGTCCTGAGCAGTGCGCGCCAGGCATGGCGCAGGTCGGTCGCCCATTCGGTCAGCACGTCCAAACTCCGGGAGGGATATGTGGGATTGGACGTCAATGCGAGGAATAAGGTTGCAGATGCTGAGCCCGCGTTTCACGGGCGAAACAGATCAGGCGGGGGTGAGTCTGACGCCGTAGCGTTTGAATACCGGATCCCGGCTGACCAGAACGAGACCGTCCTCCAGCGCCTGCGCCGCCAGCATCCGGTCGAACGGATCGCGATGGACCGAGGGCAGCGACTGAAGCCGTTCGGTGTGCCGCAGCAGCACCGGCAGCTCCTCGAACCCGCTTTCCGCCACAGCGGTGGCAACGGTGCGCTGGGGCTTGAGCCGACCCAGTGCGGTCTTGACCACGATCTCCCAACCGCTCACCGCACTCACCAGCACCTGATCGGCCGTCTCGATCGCCCGGACCGCCCTGGGGGACAGCCCGGTCCCCTCGTCCCACCATATCAGGGCGTGGGTATCCAGCAGGAGCCTCACGGAGTGCCGCCGAAGTCGCCCAGCAGATCTTCCGGCAGGGGGGCGTCGAAATTCTTCCGCAGGCGCCACCGGCCCTTCCCCTGACCCGGACGGCGCCGGTCGCCTGGCTGCTCGAGCGGCACCAGCTTGGCCAGCGGCTTCCCCGATTTGGCGATCAGGATCTCCTCTCCGGCGGCGGCGCGCTCGACCAGCGCCGACAGGTGGGTCTTGGCATCGTAGAGGCTCACGGTTTCGCGAACCCGGCGGGGAGAGCGACGCGGCATACGCCAACGTAGCAGCACTTGACCAATTTGGTCAAGCAGCAGCAGATGTACGAAGCGCGGCAGCTTGGAGGCTTCAGGAATTGGCTGGGGTAGCGGGTTTCCGCCGGGCCCGAGTGGTTCGCCCCGGCAGATCGATGCGGATCAGCAGACCGGGGAACCGGGCCGACAGTTCGAGGGATCCACCCAGTGCCTCCAGGTAGCGCGCCAGCGTGCCGACCAGCAGATCCGAGCGTCGCTCCAGCCGGGACACATCTCCCTGCGAAGTGCCGATGCGGCCGGCGAGCTCGACCTGCGACACCCGCCGGCGACGGCGGATCTGTCTGAGCGGCTGCGGTTGGCCGGCAGGTTGCTGACTGGCGCGGCGTTGCGCCAGCTTCTGCCGGATCGCCTCCCAGAGCCGGCTGACCCGTGGATTGGAGGACGGCGTTGGAGGGTGTCCGGACCGCTGGAGCATGGGACGAAGTTGACGTCCAGCGGTTCGAACTGCGTAACCATCTTCACGCAGCT
>DASTEX010000194.1:0-2031 GCA_035709185.1 Gemmatimonadales bacterium | reverse complement strand
CGAGCGTGCCATAGAACACCACTCCCCCCGCCGTGACCAGGGCACCGCCGGTCACGGGGAAGGGTTCGCGGATCTCCCACGCCAGAGTGCTGCGGGCGGCGTCCCAGGCAATGAACCGCCCCAGGTGGCCGCCTGGTCCGGGCGTCAGGCGGATGGTGGCGCCGAGGTATGGCTTCCCGGCGGCGAAGGCCACCGGCTGCGGCTCGAAGTCCATGCAGACGTTGTTGAGTGGCACGAAGAAGAGCGACGTGGCGGGCGAGAAGGCCGCCGGCTGATGACCCTTCAGTCCCAGCAACGAAGGACAGGCCCCGAGGAGCGGCTGGCCGCCGGTCCCACGCGGCTCCAGCGCCGGCAGCCCGGTCGACCGGTCCACTGCGCGAGCCCAGTTGGCGGGTCCGTACTTGTCCGCGATGACAATCCGTCCGGTGGCACGGTCGATGGTGTACACGAAACCGTTATGATCGAAGTGCACCAGCGCCTTGACCGGCTGGTCCTGAATGGTGAGATCGACCAGCAGATTCTCGTTTGACGCGTCGTAGGCGACCGGGCTTCGGGGTGAAAGCTGGAGGGCCCAGCGGGCCCGGCCGGTGGCGGGATCCCGGGCAAAGAGCGACGAGGTCCACTTGTTGTCTCCCGGCCGCAGGAGCGGATTCAGCGGCGCGGCCCCGCCGGTCCCGTGATAGAGCAGGTTCAGTTGGGGGTCGTAACTGAGCCAGCCCCAGGTGGCGCCGCCGCCCCGTCGCCACGCATCTCCGGTCCAGGAGGAGAGCCCCAGGTCAGGCCCCACCTGCGCGGGCGAAGCGGGATTCAGCGGACCATCGAGCAGAACCTCGGCGTCGCTCCCGGTCGACCAGGCCCGCCAGAGCAGCTTGCCGGTGGCGGCCGCGTACCCGGTGAGGTATCCTCGCGCGCCGAACTCGCCGCCGGCCGCTCCCACGACCACCACGTTGCCGACCACCAGCGGCGCTCCCGGCAGGGTGATGCCGGCCTCAGGATCACCGTTTCGGACCCGCCAGATCTGCCTCCCGGTGGCTGCGTCGATGGCGGCGAGGTCGCCGGGAAAGATCGGAACATAGAGCCGGCCGCTCGGGTGCCACGCTATACCCCGGATTCCTCCGTCGCAGCACACGAACGGGGCGGCTCCGCGGCTGGGCGGCGCATACTTCCAGAGCGGAGCGCTGCCCGGCTCGTCCAGGTTGAACGCGTAGACCGCGATCGGATGGGGCGTGTGGAGATAGAGCCGGTTGCCGATCACCAGCGGATTGCCTTCGTGGCCCCGGAAGGAACCGGTTCCGAAGCTCCAGATGAGCTTGAGGCTCGCGACATTCTCCGGTGTGAGATCGGTGAGGGGACTGAAGCGGGTCGCCCCGTAGTCCCGGTTCGGCATGGGCCAGTTGCCCGCATTCTCGGGCCGCTGTTGAAGAGCCAGCGATGCGACCAGCAGGATCGGGAGAACCATGGGTGTCATACTGTAAGGTGGCGTGGTGATCGGCCGGCCACTAGTCGCGCGATCTCCGGTAGCGTCTATTAACGACTAACGACCAGCGACTAGCGACTATCTTAGAGGCATGAAAGCGACCATTACCTACTGCGTCATCTGAAACTACGAGCCTCGGGCCGCCCGGGTGGCGGCCGAACTGAAGGACGCCTTCCCCGACATCGAGGTGAAGCTGCTCGAGTCGAGCGGCGGCATCTTCGACGTGGCGGTGGACGGAACTCTGGTCTTCTCCAAGAAACAGCTGCGGCGCCACGCCGAGCCGGGCGATGTGGTCGAGGCGGTGAAGGCCAAAGGCCTCGCACGGTGAAGGCTCCGATCAACTGCCGATGAAAATCGCGATCTCCACCGGAGGGGGTGATGCCCCCGGCCTCAATGCGGTCATTCGGGCGGTGGTGCTGTCGGCCCATGCCAGGGGATGGACCTCTTACGGTATTCTCCGCGGATTCGGCAGTCTGCTCCAGCGGGAGAACGGCGGGGGGCACGGCGTGTGGCTCGGACCGGAGCGGCGCAAGATCGCCTATGCCCACGGCCTG
>DASTEX010000193.1:0-11768 GCA_035709185.1 Gemmatimonadales bacterium | reverse complement strand
TCTTTGGATTCCAGGCAGCCTTGCTGCAGGCTCCGCTCGCGGGTCAGACGGGCGGGCCCGGTTTCCCGCCACGCGCCCGGGACAACCTCATCGCCTTCGCCCGGCTGTACGGGTACGTCCGCTATTTCCATCCATCCCAGGCTTCACCCGCGGCCGACTGGAGCGCGATTGCCGTGGAGGGGGCCCGGCGGGTGGAAGCAGCCGAGACTCCCGAGGCGCTGGCTCACGCACTGCGTGAAACCTTCGCCGGCGTGGCGCCGACCCTGCGGGTATTCGAGTCGTCCCGGTCGGTGCCGGTGACTCCGGTGGATCGGCCCTGGGATTCTACCGGGACCGGCGTCGCTTACTGGAATCACTACGGCGTCCGCACCAGCGATGCGCCCAACATCTACGACAGCCGGCTCGTGATCGTGCCGGCTGATCAGCGGCCGCCCGAGGTTCCGGAACCGACCCAACCCCATCGGCTCGAGCTGCCCGGTGGAGTGATGGCGCTGGTTCCCGGGTCGTTGTTCGTGCCACTACCGGCCGATTCCGCGGCCCGTTCCCGGCGGCCGGTGGCCGATGCGGCCATCGCCCGCTTTTCGGCCGGCGATCGCGCGGTCCGGTTCGCCGCCGTCATCGTCGCGTGGAACGCGGTGCAGCACTTCTATCCCTATTTCGAGGTTCATGAGGTCGACTGGCCCGGCGCGCTCCGGCGGGCACTGGAGCGGGCTGGGGCTGATACCGATCCCGACAGTTTCGAGCGCACGCTCAAGCGGATGATGGCGGAGCTGCGGGACGGGCACGCCGGGGCCAACATCCAGCCCTGGCGAGCGTTCGGCGGGCCGCCGTTCTACGCCCGCTGGATCGAGAACCGGCTGGTGGTGACTGCGGTGGACAGCAGCCTCGCCGGCAAGCTGGCGCCGGGTGACGTGATCGTTCGCGTCAACGGCGAACCGGCGGACCGGGTCCTGGTACGGCAGGATTCGCTGGCGTCCGGGGCGACTCCGGCCTCGGTCCGTTTCGCTTCGACCCTGACTCTACTGGCTGGACCGCCCGCGTCCGACCTCGTGCTCGAGGTCCAGTCCGCCGGAGCCGCACCGCGCACGATCGAAGTGCGACGTACGTTGCAGGAGCCGGTCGCCGAACCGCGTCCGGCTTCCGGTGCCGAATTGCAGCCGGGTATCCGCTATTTCGATCTCACCCGCGCCAACGACAGTCTCTTCCAGGCGTTGCTGCCGCAACTCACCTCGGCCCGCGGCCTGGTGTTGGACCTGCGCGGTTACCCGAGGGTGCAGCCCCGGTCCCTGCGACACCTGGTGGGGGATACCACCCGGTGGGGCGGCCGGCAGATGAGCATCCCGACCGTGCTGCGGCCGGATCGCGAGAACATGACCTTCTCGTTCGTCAATCCATGGGTGATTCCGCCCGCCGTCCCGAGAATCACGGGATCGATTGTCTTCCTCACGGATGAACGGGCCGGGAGCTATGGTGAGTCCCTGCTCGACCTGATCGAGGAGCATCGGCTGGGCGTGATCGTCGGCTCACCTAGTGCCGGTACCAACGGCAACAACAACCGCTTCCTGGTCCCGGGCGGGTATCAGGTGAGCTTCACCGGCATGCGGGTGGTGCGCCACGACGGGAGCCGCCTGCATGGCGTCGGCGTGGTGCCCGCGGTCCGGGTGTCACCCACGATCGCCGGGATTCGCGCGGGTCGGGACGAGGTCCTGGAGAAGGGACTGGAAGTGCTGGGCCGGGGCGCTCGCTAGGTTGGCGAGGTTTCATCGGTCCTTCACCGTGGCTTTACCCGGCTTGCAAGAGAATGGCTGGAGGGCAGCTTCCGGAGGTTCTCATGCAAGCCGAAGCGATGGGATTCACGCTGCTCGCGATCCTGGCCGTGTTCGCACTTCTGGCCTTTCTGATCTCACGCGCGGAAGGCCTGGCCCTGTTCGCCCCGAAGAGCAGCATCCATATGGCCGCTACGGTCGGCGCGTTCTGCACCAACCGCTGCCGTCTGCCCAACGGTGAGTGTCCGCTCTCCGGCTCGGACGAGCCGGCGGCGAATTGTCCCCTGTGGCAGTTCGTGGCGGATGACCGGCCGACCAGATTACACGGGAGCCCGTTCGGGTCCGTCCGGACCACCTGAACGGCGGTGCAGATGGTTGACCAGGGGCGGGGCTACCGAACTGCGGACTCCGCCCCCTGCAGTCTCTCGACCAGCGCCGGCAGGTTCTGAATGATCACCACCCGCGCCGCCTGGTTGAACCCGACGAAGACGAAAGTCTGCCCGTCGGGCGACACGTCGTAATTGCTGTGCGGCGTTCCGGTAGTGTAGCCGGAGACCGGGAAAAGGGGCCGGCGCTCCACGATTGCCAGCCGCGGGGACGTCTGCACTCTCGCTGCTGTCAGGGTCCCGCTGATCCCGACTCCCGCCCGGTAGAACAGCTCTCTGCCGTCCGGCGCCCACACCGGTTCAATGCCCCCGTCCACCGAGACCTGCACCAGGTCACCTTCGCCCCGAAGCGGGCGGAGATAGACCTCATTCCGCCCCGACTGGTCCGAGGTCAATGCCAGCCATCGCCCGTCGGGCGAGACGGCGGGATGCTGCTCCTCGAACCGGGTTGCGACCAGCGGCTCGATCGGGCCGCGGCCGCCGTTGGTGACGAGCCCGATGTCCCCTCTGGACCCCGGGTGGAGTGAATTGGCGGCGATCACGAGTCCGGCGGTATCCGGCAGCCAGTAACCGGTAAACCCGATCTGGGGGGAGGCAAGGAGGGAGTCCGTCTCGTCGGGCCGGCCCCGGCGGGTCCGATGGATCCCGAGCGTGCCGCTCCTGGAAGAGGCGAAGGTCAGGGATTCGCCGTCGGGAACCCAGGTCGCATCATGGCCGTCCCGCTCGAAGGTCGCTCGGGTAAGGCTGTTATTGCGGAGATCGAGGATCCAGACATCCCGTCCGTCGCCCGTGTTGAAGTCGGTCGCGATCCGGCGCCCATCGGGAGAGAAGCTGGGGGCGTGGAAGTTCCGGCGTTCCGGCGTCGCCGGCCTGGTGTTGCCGGCGCGGTCGATCAGCATCAGCGTCCGGGCCTCTTCGGGGATATAGGCCACCATGCCATTCTCCGACACGGCGAGTTGAGCTACAGTGGCCCCGCCGGGGGTGCTCACCCCGTTTGCGATCTGGAGCGCGGTTCCCGTAACGCGCCTGCGCCTGGCGTCGAATGGCACCACTTCGAGTACTCCGCCTGGCAGTACCAGTACCAGATACCCCGCCGTATAGCGCACATCGATGATGGGCCGGTCGATGATCACTCGCGCGTCACCGCTCCTGAGGTCAAGCAACATCACGGGCCCGCCGGTCGTCCCCCGCGATTGGCGGAGTGCCAGCATACTGCGGTGGTCGGGCAGCAATTGCTTCAGCAGGAGGTCGGCATGCCTGGTTCCGAAGGGGCGGGTGATGGTGCCATCAGAGTCGAGACGGGCAATCCCGCGCTCCACATCGCTGGTCGCACTGAACCAGAGCCCGTCATCCCGGTCCCACACCACGTTCGACGTCGGGTTGATGTCAGGAGGTATGAGCCGACTGCCGCCGCCGCCCAGCGGATACCGGTACATTCGCATCAGCCCGGCGGTGACACCGGTGCCCACACCCCCGACGAACTCCTGCCCGTCGGGCGAGATCACGTAATCGGCCAGGAAAGGAACCACTCCCGGCACCACCACCGCCGCGGTGTCGGCCAGATCCAGTCGCATGGTCCGGTTCTGGCCGTCGGGGGCGAGGGCAACATAGAGCAACGTGCGTCCATCTGGCGTAAGCCCGATCTGCCGCTGCAGCGATGTGCTGGCTCCGCCCAGGTTGGGTATCGGGATGGCGAGACGCGATGCCGGCGCGAGCATCGCCGGCGGCAGGGGTCGGAGCCAGCCCCACAGTGCCAGCCCGGCCGCGAGCAGGGTAAGGGCCGGCCACAGCATTCTCGCGCCCTGCGGAGGCCGAGCCCGAGCGGCCGTTCCGGTGCGCCGGATGGCTCCGCCTGCGGCCTCCAGGTGAAGCGCCGCCGCGAACTCGGCCGCGCTGGCGTAGCGGTCGGCCGGAAGCTTCTGGAGCGCGGTGAGTACGGCTTCTTCCACCGCCTCAGGGACGGTGTCGCGCTGGCGGCTCGGCGGCACCGGCTTCTCGGTCATGACCTTCGCGACGATGGTCTGGGCCGTGCTCCCGGTAAAGGGCGGGTCGCCCGTGAGCATCTCGTAGGTCACCGCGCCGAGGGCGTACACGTCACTCCGCGCTGTGATCTCGCGCTCCCCCATGGCCTGCTCGGGTGACATATAGTGCGGCGTGCCGAGGGACATGCCGGTCTCGGTCATCCGGGTTCCGCCGGCCCTGCTGGCGGCGAGCGCGATGCCGAAGTCCGCGACGAGGGCACTGCCGTCGTGGAGCAGGATATTCTCCGGCTTGATGTCCCGGTGGATCACGCCGCGGCGATGGGCATAGTCGAGCGCGGAGGCCACCTGGCCGGCGATACGGACGGCATCGGGAATCGGGAGCTGCTTTTCCCGATTGAGCCGGTCGCGAACGGTTTCGCCCTCGACGAAGGGCATGACATAGAAGAGGACACCGTCGAACGAGCCAGAATCAAAGAGGGGCAGGATGTGCGGGTGCTGCAGATTCGCGGTAGTCCGGATCTCGCTGAGAAACCGATCGGCGCCGATCACCGCGGCGAGCTCGGGATGCAGGACCTTCACGGCGACCTGGCGGTCGTGCCTGACATCGTGCGCCAGATACACGGTCGCCATGCCACCGGCCCCGAGCTCCCGTTCGATCCGGTAGCGATCGGCCAGGGCAGCCGCCACGTGGAGGCCGCCGCTCATCGAGCTGTCGACTGGGTCGGAGATATCATCAAGATTACGAAAATTAGCCCGAGAGTCGGGGCCGGGAAGCAGGCCGCCGTGGGGAGCCTGATAAAGTGGTGTTCAGGGTTCTCCCGGACACCTAGCCAACGCTCAGTGCGTAAGGCAGGTGATACCTTCCCGCCACAGGTCCCCAGATGAATCCACGGCTCAGCTCGGTCGGTGTGCTCCTCTCCCTGCTGGGGGTGATTGGATGTACCCCGGGAGATGGGCAGGGTAATCAGACGTTTCCGTCCGACACCGGATACGTAGATGCCGGCGATGGCGTCCGGCTCTTCTACCGGACGGTCGGTACCGGGCCGCTCAACGTCGTCATCCCCCTCGATCTCTTTCTCGAGCCGGCACTCAGACCGCTGGCCCGGTCCGACCGCCGGCTGGTGTTCTACGATCCCCGGGGCCGGGGCCGGTCCGATGCGGGAGACCGCAACCGGGTTACGCTCGATACTCAGATCGCCGACCTCGAGGCGCTTCGGGAATCCCTGGGCATCGATAGCATGATGCTGATCGGCTGGTCCGGGCTGGGGATGGAGACCGCCGTCTACACCATCCGACACCCTGAGCGGGTCATCGGCCTGGTCCAGGTCAGCCCGGTGGCGGCGCGGGATCAACCGCACAACCCGGTCGCCTATGAGACCCGGGCGGAGCGGATCGACCCCGCGGCCGTGCGCGCCCTCGAGCTGCGGGCAACCAGCGGGGAGTTCGCCCGGGATCCCGCCGGCTACTGCCGGGCGCTGAGGGATCTCACGCTGCCGGCCAGTTTCGCCGATTCGACGCGCCGGAGCGACGTCCCCGATACCTGCCGGTTCCCGAACGAATACCCCGACAGCCTGGCGCCGCTGTTCCAGTCCCTCCTGGGTTCCTTCGCGGGCTATGACTGGCGGGAAGAGATTGCCGGACTGAGGGTGCCGCGCCTCGTGATCCACGGCGCTCAGGATGCGTTTCCCGTCGAAGGGAGCCAGGAGTGGGCGCCACCGGGCTCCAACGCGCGCCTGATGGTCATCAGTAACGCGGGCCATTTCCCCTTCCTCGAGCGGCCCGACCTGTTCTTTTCCGCGGTGGAAGCCTTTCTCGAGGGCCGCTGGCCGCCGCCGTAAGGGCTGCCTCACCCGGTCTTCACGATACCTTGCCGTTGCCACCACCAGATTGGCGGAAGTCACCCCCCGAGAGGGCAGGGATGAAAGCCATCAATCACGGCGCGCTGATGCTGATCGAGCCCGAGACGCTCACCGAATACGACTGGCTGGTCAGCCGGGTGGATACCACGCCCGATATGTGGTTCGCCGGCGCGCTGGCCACCGATTTTCGCCTGGCGCCTGCGATTCTGAACGGCTTTCAGGATGACGGGGGGCGGATCGTCCTGGAGACCGGCCTGCCGACGTTCTGCTCGGTCGACGACCTGTTGGATCACCTGGGCGATTACCAGGGGGAGACCCTCGAAGACCTGCTGGTAGTCGGTCTCTGATCGATCCCAAACCCGGGATGCGCCCGGCCCGTAGGGCAGAGCATGTCCGGCCGCTGCTTCCCGATTCTGGGGCCGTTGGCCCTCGCCACGGCCGCCGTAGCGCAATCCTCGCCCCTCCGGATTCAGTTCATCGGGAATGAGGCCGTTGCGGTCAGCGACGGCCGTCTGCTGCTGGTCACCGACTTCCCGTACCAGTCCGGTGCCTTCGGTTACATGCGCTATGAACCCTCGGCGCTGAATCCGGCGGGTCGAAGCGTGGTCCTGCTGATCACCCATCGGCACGACGATCACTTCGACCCCGGGGCGGTTCGGGATACCAGTTGGCGGGTGCTGGCTCCGGCCGAGGTCGTCCCCAGGCTGCCCAGCGGCCTGGTGCTCCCGCTCGATACCGTCGTGTCGGTGGGGGGTGCCACGGTCCGACCCATCGCGACCTCCCACCACAACGGTGCCGTCGAGCACTATTCCTATCTGGTGGAGTGGGCCGGACGGCGGCTGTACTTCGTGGGAGACACCGAGGATCCCGCGGCCCTGCTGGCTCAGCGCCATCTCGACATGGCTTTCGTGTCGCCGTGGCTCTGGAAGGCGGTGCGCACCCGCAACGCCCACATCGATGCCCGGCAGGTGGTGATCTATCACCACCGAACCGGCGAGACAGTACCGGGGTGCACCGGAACCTGCCGGGTACCGTCGCAGGGGGAGACGTGGGGCATTTAGCGAATTGGCGATTTGACGACTGGCGGATGACCAGCAACAGCCGAGTCGTTGGCTAAGTCCTAAGTCCTAAGTCCTAGGGTACGTCCATCCGCCGGAGCCGGCGGATCGAGAAGTAGATGAACCCGCCGAACACCAGCACCGAGACCACCAGGGCCGCCGTCAGGTTCAGACCCCCGGCCGAGGCGAAGCGGCGGGGATCCAGGCCGTGCATCAGCGCGATGGCGTAGTGCCGGATGCTGAGCAGGCGGACCCCGGCCACGAACCCCGAGAAGAATCCCTCCCAGAGCACGATGTACAGCAACCCGATCCCGATCGCCTGAGTGGTCCAGAGCCCGAGCCAGACGAAGGCCGAGGCGTAGAGCGCAACGGCCGCGACCGTCGCGAGGGTCACGGCGAGGGTGGCCCGCAGGTCCGCCAGGAACGCCACGTGACTCGTCAGGAACGCGCTCACCGCCATGAACGGCGCGGCGATGGTGATCACCGCCAGCAGCTTCGGCAGCGCGATCTGCCACCGGGGCAGCGGCGCGAGCGTGAGGTTGGCGAGGGTCTTGTCTTCCACTTCGTTGGCGAAGGCCGCGCCAGCGGTCGCGAGCACCACCAGCGGCGTGATGGAGCCGGCCAGCATGGCGCTCAGGACGATCATCTCGAATTCCCCGACCGAGGGCCCGTTGCTCGAGCGGAGCAGCAACCACGCCATGATCGCGGGGAGGGCGGCCAGCAGGGCCATGACCAGGAGCCGCCAGCGGCCGGTCAGCTGCCGGAGGGTGAGTTGATAGACGGCGCCCATGCCTAACGCTCCACCAGGTAGCCGAACACGCTTTCGAGGGAATCATCCAGCGGCTCTACCCGCCGGAGCCGGATCGATGACTTCTGGGCCAGCCGCGGGAGCTCGATCTGGAGGTCCTGCACATTCCGGCTCAGCACCACCAGCGCGCCGTCGGGATCGACGTTCACCGCGTCCACCGAGCCGAGGTTGACCACCTCTGCCGCGAGGCGGCGGGGGGCGTCGCAGAGCACCCGTACGTGGTAGGGGCGCTGGTTGAGCGCGGCCCGGATGGCGCGGAACCCGCCGGAGGCCGCCAGCTTGCCGTTCACGATCAGGAGCACCGTGTCGGCCAGCTCCTCCACCTCTTCCAGGATGTGCGACGAGAGGACGATGGTCCGGCCCTCCTCCGCCAGCTGCCGCAGCAGGTTCTTGAAATGGACCCGCTGCCGCGGGTCGGCGCCGTTGAGCGGTTCGTCCAGAATCAGGATCTCGGGATCGTGCACCAGGGTGGCCGCCAGCCGCATCCGCTGCCGCATGCCGCGCGAGTACGTATCCATCGGTCGGTGCTGGGCCTCGGCCAGGTCGACCCGCTCGATGGCCAGGTCCACCGCGGCCTCGAGCTGCTCCACCCCGCGCAGCCGGCCCATCATCCGCACGAACTCGCGGCCCTTCATGAAGCCGTAGACGGTCTCGTGCTCCGACATCACTCCGAGCCGCCGGTAGAGCGGGGGATTGTCCCGCACCGGCTGGCCCAGGACGGTCACGGTCCCGCTCGAGGGGGCGGCGAGGCCGGTCATGATCCGGAGCAGGGTGGTCTTGCCGGCACCGTTCGGGCCCAGCAATCCGGTGATGCCCGGCCGGATATCGAAGCTCACCTCGCTCACCGCCACGACGCTGCCGAACCAGCGGGAGACGCCGTCGACCCGGATAACCGGTTGGGTTCCGCCGCTCATGGCGAGAGCCTCCGGTAGCGACCCCACAGCAGGATCCCGGGCCCGAGCACCCAGGCGAAGTACCAGGTGAGCTTCAATGCCGCCGGGAAGAGCCGCGCGGGCGCCTCTTCGGTCAACTCGCTGAATTCACCGAAGATGACGTCATTCACATGCACCGGGATGGCGGCCAGGTTGAACATGGAGATCCACTGTCCGGTGGTCCCGCGGATCTCCTCGGCCATGCCGGCGGTGAACGGCGTGGTGATGATGAACAGCCCGACCAGGAATACCGACGCGTAGGCCCGTCGGGTGGTGAACGAGGCGGTCAGCATTGCCAGGGTGGTGGCGTACGCCGCCATGACGATGCCGGCCACGAGGAAGCGGGGCAGGTCCAGCCAGTGCCGGCGGAGATACTCGATCGGCGCCGGATCGCCCATCGAGAGCCCCAGGAACAGGATGAACTGAGGCAGCCAGGCGGCCAGCGTCATGACCACCAGGAACGCGGTCCAGCGGGAGGCGACGTAATCCGTCCCGGTCAGCGGCCGGACCAGATAGAGGCTGATCACTTTCTCCCGCCGGTCCCGGCATAACAGCTCCGGCGCCACCAGGGCGGCAAAGAGAAAGAGGATAATGGTGGCGATGCCGTAGTAGTCGGCATGGGACGGCAGGTTCATCCGTTCGGCGGAGCCCGGCCCGCCCAGGCGATCCGCGGCGCCGGCGATCAGCGCCATGATCACGGCGATGAACGAGAGCAGCGCAATGAAGAACCAGGGGAGCACTTTGGCCCGCCCGCCCCGCCCGAACCCGAGCGCGATGCGGAGACCATCCTTGAACACGGCGAGCCGGGCCCGCCGCAGTCCCTCGCGGTTACCGGAGTAGCTCTGGTAACCGATATCGAAGACGGTACCGCTCTGGGCCGGCAGGCGGCCCGGCGGGCTGGCGGGCGGTTGTTCCATGACGTGGGTCATGCCACCTCCCGCTCGAACAGCTCGGTCAGCGCGCGGCGCCGGGGGGCCATCCGGCGAAGCGGCGCTTCCGCCTCCACCAGCGCGTCCCGGATCTGGTCGTACAACAATTCGCCCGTCCCCTGGATGGTGAAGCCGCCGTGCTCGGCCGTCACGCCCACGCCCCGCCGCTCCAGGGCGGCCACCAGCGCTTCGCGGTTGGTGTCGACCTCCAGGAACACGGTCTCGGTCTCGCGGGTGAACTGATTCACCTCGCCCGACTGCACCAGCCGGCCCCCCTGGAGCACGATGATCCGGTCGCAGGTCCGCTCCACATCGGCCATCAGGTGGGACGAGAGCAGCACGCTGATGCCGAACTCGCGGTGGGTCTTTCGCACCAGCGCCAGCATTTCTTCCCGGCCCATCGGGTCGAGTCCGGCGGTGGGCTCATCGAGAAAGACGAACGCGGGATCGTGCACCAGGGCCTGGGCCAGCTTGACCCGCTGCTTCATGCCGGTGGAGTAGCCGCCGATGGCGCGGTAGCGCTCTTCGAACAGGCCGGTATGCCGCAGCGTATCCGCCGCGCGGGTGCGGGCGATTCGCGGCGGCAAGCCGCTCACTTCGGCCATGTGGGTCAGAAACTCGGCGGCGCTCACCTGGCTCGGCAGGCAGTCGTGCTCCGGCATGTATCCCAGCCGGGTCCGCACCATGATGTTCTCGTGGGCATTCTCGCCTAACACCGTGGCCGAGCCCGAGGTCGGTGGCAGCAGCCCCAGGAAGATCTTGATGGCGGTGCTCTTGCCGGCGCCGTTCTCGCCCAGGATGCCGGTGATGCCGTCGGAGATGGTGAATGAGACCTGGTTGAGCGCGGTCACGTTCCGGTACTGCTTGGTGAGCCGCTCGGCGGTGAGCAGGGGAGTTCCGGAGGTCATCAGCTCCCCTTGGGCCGGGGACAGGCGTCGGTGTAACCCAGCTCGCAGGCTCGGCGGGCCATCGCCTCGGCCCGCTCCGGCTGGCGCCAGACACCCTGGCCGGTCTGATAGAGACCCGAGAGCGCATAGCAGGCCTCGGCGTGGCGGTCGTCACAGGCGTGGCGATAATGGCGGGCGGCCTGGTTGTAGTCGGCTTCTACCCCCTTGCCCAGGGCATACTGGGTGCCGAGGTGGAAGCAGCCGTCCGCCTCGTCCGCCTCACAGGCTCGCTCGAAAAGCTCGGTCGCGATCGAGTCGTTCCGGGCCACGCCGGCTCCAGTGGAGTGCAGCCGGCCCAGGCCCACGCACCCGATCGCGACCTTGCCGTCACACGAACGCTGGAACAACTCGGCCGCCCGGTTGGCGTCCTGGGCAACCCCCTGACCGGTTTCGTGTAGTGTGCCGAGCCAGGCGCAGCCGGTGAGGTTGTCGCCGGTGCAGGCCTGCTCGAAGAGGACGGCGGCGCGGGTAGTGTCCCGGGGCACTCCCGCGCCCCGCAGGTAGCGGACGCCGAGCCGGGCGCAGCCGTCCATCGCGTTGGCGCCACACGCCTTCTGGAAAAGCGCGAGGGCCTGGGTCGAGTCCCGCTCGACACCGGCCCCGTCCTGGTAGAGCACGCCGAGTCGGGCGCAGCTGTCACCGAGATTGGCGTCGCAGGCCTGGGTGAAGCTGCGAGCGGCGCCGGCCTCGTCGCGGAGGACGTACTCGCCCTTGAGCAGTTTCTGGCCGAAGGCGTTGCAGGCTTCGCTAACGCCGTCCTGGCAGTCGTCGCGCAGGTCCTTCGCCTCGTAATAGCCGGGGTGGCAGGCCGAGAGGAGGACGACGGCCGCGATGAGGAGGAACCAGCGCACTCGGCCGCCCCGAATGCCGACAGCTTCGGTCCGTATTCGCATCGGTCCTGCGGGGTGAGGGTGGAGGCTTAACCCGGGTGTTCCCCTCTGGTACGGGGGGCGGATGAGGGAAGTTTCAGGCTGAGACGCGGGGGAGAGGGAGTGCCGGGTGCCGCGTGCCGGGTGCCGGATGCCGAGTGCCGTACCGGGTTCCAAGTGCCTGGTGCCGGTCACCGCGAACCGAATGTGGGTCGCGACTCTCAACGCGGAC
>DASTEX010000192.1:0-2433 GCA_035709185.1 Gemmatimonadales bacterium | reverse complement strand
GCGCTGGGATTTTAGCGACCGGCCGGGTGCCGCCGGTCTGCGAACCATTGCGCAGAACGGGGTCCGGGCCCGACACCTGCAACCGGTTTTTCCCACCAAGACCTTCCCCAATCACTACTCCCTGGTCACCGGCCTCTGGGCCGAGCACCATGGGATCGTGGGCAATACCATGGAAGACCCCGAGCTGGGCCGGTTCACCATCGGGGACACGGCCGAAGTCCGCGAGGCCGGTTGGTGGGGCGGGGAGCCGATCTGGGTGACTGCCGAGAAACAGAATCGCCGGGCCGCTGCCATGTTCTGGCCCGGCTCCGAGGCCGCGGTCGCCGGGGTGCGTCCCACCTGGTATATGCGCTACGACAACGAGCTGCCCCATGATGTCCGGGTGCGGCAGGTGCTCGAGTGGCTCCGGCTCCCGCCCGATTCCGGGCCGGCGTTCATCACCCTGTACTTCAGTGCCGTGGACGGCGCGGCCCACCGGTTCGGCGTCGAGTCCCCCCAGGTGGACACGGCTATCACCCGGGTCGACAGCGCGGTCACCGCATTGTGGCGGGCGATTCAGCAGTCGGGGATGGGCAACCGGGTAAACCTGGTGATCGTGTCGGATCACGGGATGGCCAATACCAGCCGTGACCGGGTGGTGATCCTGGACGACTGGCTCGAAAGCGGGACCTACCACGTGGTGGACTGGAATCCGGTGGCCCTGATCCGTCCGGCGGAGGGAAAGGAAGCGGAAGTCTACGACCGGCTGAGGCGCGCACCCCATCTTGCGGTCTACCGAAAGGCCGAAGTTCCGGAGCGGTGGCACTTCCGGGATCACCACCGGATCACGCCGATCGTCGCGGTGGCGGAGGAAGGGTGGTCCATCACCAGCCGGGAGAACTTCCAGCGCACCGCCTGGTTCGGCACCGGCGCCAGCCACGGCTACGACAACGCCTTGGAGTCGATGCAGGCGACCTTCATTGCGGCTGGTCCCGCGTTTGCGAGCGGGAAGGTGGTTCCCTGGGTCCGGAGCGTCGATGTCTATGCGTTGATGGCGCACGTCCTGGGCCTGCGGCCTGCGGCCAATGACGGGAGCCTCGACTCTATACGCGCCGTGCTGCGCACGGCGAGTCATTAGTCGCTGGTCGCTAGCCTCTAGCCCCCACCCCTCCTGAGACCCAGAAAACGCGGAAGACTCGCCGATGGGACTGTCGCAAGCGCGGGGCTCCGAAGACTCGATCGCTGGACTGAGGTCCCTGGGGGGCTGGGGCTAGCGACCAGCGACTAGCGACTAACGACTCAGCGAATGACTCAGCGAAGCGGTATCCAGTAGCTGACCTTGATGGCTAGAAAGTTGTCCCCCGGGATGCCGAAGACGTCGCCCAGGAACCCGGGCTTCGACAGTGAGCCCGGTGGCCGGCCGGTGGGGCAGTCGGCCGGAGCGGCAAAGAAGTCGCACGACGCCGACCGGTTCTGCTGCCAGACCAGGTACAGCGTGCTTCCCCGGCGCCATTCCCATCGCAACACCGCATTGGTCCGAAGCGAAAACAGGTTGAAGTCTTCCCTCGGCAGCTGAAACGAGCCGCCATACCGGCTGTCGGTGACATCGAGAAACTCATCGCCGCTTTCGGTGATGGTTGTTCCGTCGGTGCCGTAAAGCCGGAGATCCCGCCGGCCCGGGGCGGGCAGCTCGCCGTATGCCGAGTAGTGGCCGCTGGCGGTGAACGGCTCGGCGTAGGTCTCCAGCGTCAGGTCCGGCGTGAACGTGTAGTTGAAGCGGAACTGCACCGAGAGCACGCTCTGATCCACCGTGGCGAAGATGTACCGGCTGCCGAAGGTCTCCGGAGCACCGCCTTCGACCGTCGTGACGTACTGGCGCGGGTCGTTGTAACGGAACCACTCCGGGTTGATCGACAGGCTCCACTTCGGGGAGGGCCGCACCTGCAGCTCGGCTTCGAGCGAGCGGAGCAGGGCGCCGTACTCGCCCGTCGCGTATTCCCCTTCGATGCTCCACTGGGTGGGGGCCGCGAAGTTGCTGTTGACCCGAAGCTCGACCCCGGCGTTCCGGCCCGTCCCCATGAGGGGCCCGCCCCGGGTCAGATCGTCGCTCTGGGACCGGAGCGTGTGATACAGCTCGAGGTCCGCTTCCAGATAGTTGGCGAACTGGGCGTTGCCGAACAGCTCCAGCCGGGTTTCCCCCCGGTCCCAGTCGTAGTTCCACCTGGTTTCCCCGAAGACGCCCAGGCGCCACGAGCGGAAGACCCTGCCCGGATCGGTCATCCGGTAGTTGATGTCGCCCGAGAGCTCCAGGTCGTCGCCGCTCTGGAGGCGCCCCATGTCGTTGGTCTCGAACTCCGGTGACTCGGTGTTGGCCTGGATTCCCCATAACCAGTTCCCCGCATTCTTGTCACCCCGCACCGAGATGGTGTACCCGGTCAGCGACGTGCGGGTCGG
>DASTEX010000191.1:0-3894 GCA_035709185.1 Gemmatimonadales bacterium | reverse complement strand
CGGCCGGTTGCCCTACGGCGACGCGTCCTTCGACCTGGTCTGCAGCCTGGAGGTCATCGAGCACGTACAGGACCAGTTCGGATACTGCCGGGAGATCCTGCGGATTCTGAAGCCGGGCGGAACCGCCGTCATCAGCACCCCGAACGTGCTGAACCTGAATTCCCGCTACCGGTCGCTCCACTCGGGCTTCGCGACCCTCTTCAATCCGCTGTCGCTCTCCTCGCAGGACGTGGTGCATACCTCGGGGCACATCCACCCGGTGACCTACTACTACTTGGCCTACGCGCTGCTTCACGCCGGCGCCGCGGACGTCCAGGTGGCCTACGACCGGTTCAAGCGCTCCGCCGTCGTGCTGCTGGCACTGTTCGCTCCGATCGTGCTGGTCGGGAATGCCCTGTTCCGCCGCCGCCTCCAGCGGAAGAACCCGTCGGTGCTGGGAGAAAACCGGCGCTTCCTGCGCGAGATGCAGAGCTGGAGGATGCTGACTTCGCGGAGCATTCTCGTGGTCGCCCGCAAAGCCGAGCTCGGCTGATCGGATTCCCCGGCGCCCCGCATCATTTCGTTTCACCTGGCACGATCCGGTACACCGAACAACGACCCCGCCGCGCCGGCCGCCCTCTGGAGCGGCGGGCCGGTGTGCAATCCGGGGGGAAGGTCAGGCAATTCCCCCCGGCAGTTTTCCGCTAACCGCAATGCGAAGATCGCGTTAGACACTGCCACCGTTCAATGGGAAATGCAGTTGGCCGCCCGGATCGGAAACCGGGTACCGGCGGTGTGGCTCTTGCACGACTGCCCGCCGTTCAGTCCCGAAACCACCTGCGCCCAATGTCCGAACAGATGTTAGGCAGATCCCGCTCCGGGCCCGGTGCGCATCGTTTGGTAGCGATGGCACTGGCCGCTGCTGTCCCGGTCCTCATCACGCTGGGCGGACTCCCGTATTACCTGAGTCCACCGTCCCTCCGGCCGCGCGCGGCCCTGCATCCCTGGCTCCGGCCTTCCGGTTACATCGGCCAGACCGTCGGTATCGTCGCCCTGCTGGTGTTTCTCTTCCTCTGGCTCTATCCCCTCCGCAAACGCTTCCGCTGGCTCGCGTTCACCGGCGCGGTGTCGCGCTGGCTGGATGTCCATGTAGCTGCCGCGCTGCTGATGCCCCTGCTGGTCGGCGTCCACGCCGGTTGGCGCTTCGAAGGACTGATCGGTCTCGGCTACGTTGCCATCCTGGTGGTCTGCGCCAGCGGAGTAATCGGCCGTTACCTCTACACCCGCATCCCGCGAGGCAAGACCGGCGTCGAGCTCGACCGCGCCGGCGTCGCCGCCGAACGCCGGGGTCTGCTCACCGAGATTGCGGCCGCCACGGGGCTCACGCCGGATGAGCTGGAACGCCGGCTCTCGATTGCGGACTACGCCGCGGGCAGGCGTGGGCTCGGCGCGCTGGTCGCAATGGTGGAGAATGACATTGCCCGCTGGCGCGCCCTCCGGCAGTTCGGCCGCCGGCTTCGAATGACCCCCGGGGTGCGGCTGGATTCCCGGTCGCTCAAACGGGTGGTTCGACTGGCGGGCCGGGAGGCCGCTCTGGCGCAGCAGGTCCGGATGCTCGACGCCACCCAGCGGCTGTTCCGCTACTGGCACGTGGCCCATCGCCCGGTCGCGCTGACCGCGCTGGTGGCGGTCCTGGTCCACGTTTCCGTCGCCATTGCTCTCGGCGCCACCTGGTTCTGGTAAGCCATGGACATGGTGCTGACCACTCTCGGCGTGGGGCTGCTGACCGCCCTGTTCATCCGGGGCCACCTTCGCCGGCATCCGCCTCCTGTCGTATGCCTGCCCGCCCGGCAGTGCCCCCGCTGCCGGGCCGACGCGGGTGACGCCAGCGCGTGTCCCCGTTGTGGCGTCCCGCTCCAGGTATACGAGGTGGTGTCCGCGCCGGTCTCCGCCTCCGAGCCCGGCGGCGCGCTGCACGCCATCGTGCGGGCTGACATGTGCGTTGGCTGCGGGACCTGCGCCGCAGCCTGTCCGGTACCGGGCGCGATCACCGTCAAGAACCGCCTCGCCACGGTGGACCCGGAACTGTGCGAAGGCCATGGCCAGTGCGCCCAGGCCTGCCCGGTCGGTGCCATCGCCCTTTCGTCCGGCGCCTCGGTCCAGCGGGTCGAAGTCCCCGACCTGGGCCTCGACTTCCAGACCAGCGTTCCCGGGATCTACATCGTGGGCGAGCTGGGCGGCCGCGGCCTGATCAAGAATGCGGTCAACGAAGGCAAGCTGGCCATCGAGCACGTGGCGGAAAGCCTCCGCCGGCGAAATTCCTCCTCCAATGCGGACGAATGGTTCGACGTCGCGATCGTCGGTTCCGGGCCCGCCGGGCTGAGCGCGGCGCTGGAGGCCTGCCGGCTCGGGCTGCGCTACGTCGTGCTGGAGCAGGGGAGTCTGGCCGATACCGTCCGCAAGTATCCCCGCCACAAGCTGCTCTTCGCCGAGCCGCTTTCCATTCCGATCTACGGCGACCTGTGGATCGCCGACGCCTCCAAGGAGAGCCTGCTCAAGGTCTGGGAAACCATCGTCCGCCGGGCCGGCCTCGAGATCCGGACCGGCCATCGGGTCGAGGACATCACCCCGATCCCGGGCGGACTCCGGGTGGTCTCCGGCGAACAGAGCTGTCAGGCGCGCACGGTGGTGCTGGCCATGGGCCGGCGGGGCACGCCCCGCCGGCTCGGCGTACCGGGTGAAGAGCTGGAGAAGGTGCTCTACGATGTTGCCGAAATGGAGGAGTTCGCCGGCCGGCGCGTGCTGGTGGTGGGCGGTGGCGACAGCGCCATCGAGACCGCGCTGGGCGTCGCCAATCAGCCGCGGGCCACGGTCCATCTGAGCTATCGGGGGGATGATTTCGCCCGGGCCAAGGAGCGCAACCGGGAGAAGCTCGCGGCCCAGGTGGAACGAGGCCGGATCACGCTGGTGCTCCGGAGCCAGGTGCGCGAGATCCGCCCCGACGTAGCGGTGCTGGAGCAGGACGGACAGACCCTCATTCTGCCTAACGACGAGGTGGTGATCCGGATCGGAGGCGACGCTCCCTACGCCTTCCTGCAGCGGCTGGGCATCCGGGTCGTCCAGAAGGATGTGCCGCTGAGCGAGCCCCAGGCCCGGGCCGGCTGAGCGATGCGGGGACTGGTCATGGCCGTGCTGACGCTGGCGCTGGCGGTTCCCGTAAGGGCCCAGCTTTCACCCGGGAAGCTGGCGAAGCCCCATCGGTCGCTCGAGGGCACTACGCAGTGCCTGAAGTGCCACCAGGTGTCCCGCCGGGAAGCGATGGACCGGACCTGCCTGGCCTGTCATCGCGAAATCGGCCGGCTGCTCCAGGAAAAGCGCGGTCTCCACTCCCGCGAAGGGTCCACCCGTTGTTCGTCCTGCCATCCCGACCACGCGGGCGAGGACTTCGCGCTCATTCCCTGGACCAGGGACAGCATCGAGCGATTCCAGCACCGTCGGGCGGGCTGGGTCCTCGATGGAGCTCACGAGCGGATCGAGTGCGCCGAGTGCCACACCGCGAAATACCTGCAGCCGAGCTCCACGGCGCTTGCGCCCGGGCCCCGGACCGAGCCCTGGACCGGGCTGGATCGGACCTGTGCCACCTGTCACGACGAGGTGCACCGGGGCAGTGTGTCGCGGGCCTGCGCCGACTGCCACACCACCGCAAAGTGGGATCCGGCTCCGCGGTTCAACCACGACAGCACGAAGTACCCGCTCACTGGCCGGCATGATTCGGTGGCCTGCACCGGTTGTCACCCGGTGGCCAGGGGTCCGGACCAGGGGATCGATCCGGCCTTTCCGGCCCTGAAGTTCGGCCAGTGCTCCGCCTGCCATTCGGATCCGCACCAGGGCCGGCTGGGGGCGCAATGCGCCGAC
>DASTEX010000190.1:0-3923 GCA_035709185.1 Gemmatimonadales bacterium | reverse complement strand
GGCTCCACTTGCCAGCTGGCACATCGTGGTCATCGCAGCAACGTTGGGCTCGGCCCTGGTCTACGGCCGCAATGTGGCGGTGTTTGCGGTGAGCGGGCTGCCGGTGGCAGCGATCTATCTCAACCGGATCTGGAACCGGCTGCCGGGTGAGGCCTTCCGTCGGAGACTGGGAGCGTCATCCGCTTTCGCCACCACGGTCCCGTGGGTCGCCGGAGTATCGCTGCTGCTCTTTTTGATTGCGGTCCGGGGCGGAACAGTGGGGAGCGCGGAAATCCTGCCCAACCGGTTCGATCGTTACTTGTTTCCGGTGGACCTGGTGCAACAGGCAAAGCAGGCGGGACTCACCGGCCGGATGTTCAATGATTTCCGGTATGGTGGGTACGTCCAGTACGCCTGGCCGGGGCAGAGGGTGTTCATCGACGGCGCCACTGACGTTTATGGCGCGGACATTCTGCGTGCTCACCAGACGGTAATGGGCCTGCTCCCCGGCTGGCGCGACAGCCTGGCCACCTGGCGGATCGACCTGGTGCTGCTCCCGACCGACCAGCCGATGCTGAACGAGCTGGTCCAGGACGGCACCTGGGGGGTGTGGCGCTGCGATGCGACCGCAGCGCTGATCCGGCCGGTGGCCATGGGCGTCCAGCCGGGAGACTCGGCACTCGCGGGATGCAGACGGGCGCGAGCGGCGCTGGCCGAGGGCCTGGAACCGGCCATCGGCATTCAACCTCAACCCTGATACCCATCACTCATCCGCCCGCAGGTCCCCGGAGCCCCCGAACCCAGGTCCACCCGGCCGCGGTTCTGTTGGTCGTTCTCACCGTGGCGGTCACGGTCCTGCTGAGTCATCGCCAGCTGCTGGAACCGGTAGCGCTCACTACCAGGGATCACGCCGATGCCTATCTCCGGGTTCACCAGTACCACCAGGAACTCTCCCGGGGACACTGGCCGCAGAACTTCCCCGATGCCGTGCGGGGGGGAGGCCATGCGTTTCCCCGATTCTATCCCCCGCTTTCCCAAACATCCGCCGTGGGACTGTACTACCTCACCGGGGACGTGGTCTCTGCCACGCACCTGAGCGGCCTGCTGGCCATCGTGCTGGCCGGCGTGTTCTGCTTCCTCGTGCTGCGGTCCATCACTGGAGCGGTTCTTCCCGCAGTTCTGGGCGCGATCCTCTACGCCACCTTTCCCTATCAGTTCATCGCGCTGGATGTTCGCGGTGCTTTCGCGGAGACCTGGGCCCTGGCTTTCTACCCGCTGGTACTGGCCGGGCTCGTCACGTCGCTCCGACGAGGATCGCCAACCTGGTGGCTCCCCCTGGCGGTCGCCGGAGCCCTCGCCAGCCATCTGGTGATGTCCGCCTGGGCGCTGCCCTCGCTGCTGATCATCGCCCTGTTCACGGCAGCTCCGGGACTGACGATAGCGGGCCTGTTGCGAACCGGGTTGGGCGGAGTCCTGGGGGCCGCAATCGTGGCGCCGTGGATCCTGCCAACGCTGATGGAAGTGAGTGGACTGAGGGCGGCGGATCCCCAGGTCATCTGGGCCACGCCGCAGGCGATCACCAGTGTCCGATGGGAGTTCTACGAACCGGTGTTCCGGGTGTTCCCATACTGGAAGGAACTGGTTGCGCTCTTGCTCGGAATAGGCGTCACCGGCCTTTGGCGCAGCCGCCGGGACCCCGACCTGCGAAACCGGCTCTGCTGGTCCAGCCTGGTGGTGGCCACCCTGCTGATGGGACTGGCGGCCGCACCGGAACCGGTGTGGCGCCTGGTCCCGCAGCCGCTGCGGTACATCCAATTCCCCCAGCGACTGGACGGCATCGCCTCCTTCCTGCTGGTGGTGGCGCTGGCAGTCGCGGTTTCATGGCTCACCGGTTACCGCCGCATGATGGTAGGGTTGCCTACGGCTGCCCTGATGATCCTCCATGCGATCCGGCTGGGAGGCCAGATCCTCCCGCGGTCGGGGGAAACCGGATCCACCATCCTGACCCGTCTCGCTACCGACTACCCCGATCGCGGACTCACAGTAGTCGGCGAGTACCTCCCCCGCGACGCCGAGCCGGAACAACTGGCGGCGGCGATCCAGGCGACCCTCGACCGGACGGGAGAAGCACCGCTGCTGTCATGGACGAGGATCGGGGGAGAATACGAAGCAACGGTGTCGCTCGACCGCGCGGACGAAGTGTCGTTGCCGCTGGTGGCTTACAGCTTCCACCGGGTGCGGTCCGATGCCGGATCCGTGCCCACCACTTCTCGAGACGGACAGCTGACCGTGCGATTGGAGGCGGGGACCCACATCCTGCGAATCGAGCGGCAATGGCCCGTAAGTCTCCGGATCGGCGTCGTGCTCGCGCTGGTGAGCCTGGCGGTGTGGATGGGATTGCTGGTGAAGGAACTGGGTGCGCGGGAAGGGGCGGAAAGTGAAAAGAGCGTCCCGGCGACGCTCCCGGCCGACGCCTGAATCAGGCGCCGGCGGGACGAGATACCAGGGGTTCGATCCGCACCACGTCGCCCGCCGGCACCACCAGGTGCTTCCGTTCGGCCTTGACGCCAAACTTGCGGGTGCGCGCGAGGTATTCCTCCAGCGACATGGTGGATGCGGCCGGGTCGTGGGTGCCCACGTTGAGCAGATGAATGCCGCGCTCGTCCTGGGTGTCGAACCGCGCGACGTAGGTGACTCCCGAAGCGGTCTCGACCACCACGGTGACGCCGTGGAGCTCGTGGTGGCCAGGATGAAGGACGAAACCAGACATAAGTAGCTGTCGGCTATCGGCTGTCAGCCGTCAGCTGCTGACAGCTGAGGACTGATCGCTGACCGGCGTGCAGTATTCCTCGAAGGCAGCCACGAGATCCTGCGCAATCGCCTGCGGGTGCCGGCCTTCGATCATGTAACGATGGACGAAGTGGACCACCTCGCCATCCTTGATCAGCGCGATCGACGGGCTCGACGGCTCGTACTCGGCGAAGTAGCTCCGGGCCCGGGCCGTGGCATCGAGATCCTGGCCCGCGAACACGGTATAGAGCTGGTCGGGCTTCACACTCGTGGCCGCCAGGGCCATCGCCAGCGCCGGCCGAGCCCCGCCCGCGGCGCAGCCGCAGACCGAGTTGACGAAGACCAGCTGGGTCCCCGCGGGATTGGCCAGAACCGCGTCGACTTCCTCGATGGTCTTCAGTTCCTTGACCCCGATGCGGGTGAGCTCCTCCCGCATGGGACGGACCATGATTTCGTGGTAGGGCATTCTTCCTCAGCTGTCGGCTGTCAGCTATCAGCTGTCAGCAGGTTGTGAGTCCAGGGCCTGCTTCATCGCGTGCCACGCCAGGGTGGCGCATTTCACCCGCATGGGATACTTCGTGACGCCCTCGAGCACCCGCAGCTTTCCGGGGAGCTTGCTGTCCGCCGGCCCGTCCGTCCGCCGGCCCGAACCTTCCGTCAGTACCGAACGAAAGTCCTCGAACAGCTCGGCCGCCTCTTCCACCGTGCGACCCTTGAGGGTCTCGGTCATGAGACTGGCCGACGCCTTCGAGATGGCGCAGCCCATCCCCTGGAAGCTGAGATCGGTGATGACGCCGTTCTCCACGCTCACCATCACCTTCACCCGGTCGCCGCAGAGAGGATTGTACCCCTCCGCCTCGAGGTGGGGCCCTTCCAGCGCCCGGAAATTCCGGGGGTGCCGGTCGTGCTCGATGATCACGCTCTGGTAGAGCTCGTCCAGGTCGCTCATGGCCGGAACCGCCGCCGGGCTTCGCCGAGCGCTTCCACCAGCTGGTCGACGTCGTCCCGGTTGTTGTAGAGCCCGAACGAGGCCCGGAGCGTGGCCGGCACCTCGAAGTGCCGCATCAACGGCTGGGCACAGTGATGCCCGGCTCGCACCGCTACGCCTCGAGCGTCCAGGATGGTACCGACATCGTGGGGATGAATCCCCTCCA
>DASTEX010000189.1:0-2691 GCA_035709185.1 Gemmatimonadales bacterium | reverse complement strand
GGGCTTCGTCGCGGGGGGATTCGCTCGCGAGCGGAGATTGACTCACCCTCCCTCGACCAGCCCCCGCGTCGGCTCCGCACCCGCGCACCGGCCGCGGCCGCGCCACAGCGTCGCCTGCCGGACGGTTCGCGCCCTATGCCCCGCAATGCTGGCGGTCCTTGCCGCCTGCGGCGCGCCCGGTCCCACACCCATCGCGTATGGCAGCGTGGAGTGCGACCACTGTCACATGACGGTCACCGATCCCCGGTTCAGCGCTGAACTGGTCACCCGCAAGGGCCGGGTCTTCGTCTTCGATGACCCCGGTTGCCTGGCCGACTTCCTGGCCGGGGGCTCGGTCCCCTCCGAAGACATCCATTCGCTCTGGTTCAGCGACTTTCTCGAGCCCGATTCCCTGCTGGAAGCCCGCGACGCGGTCTTTCTCCGGAGCGACAGCGTGCGCACGCCGATGAACAGCGGCCTCATCGCGCTCCGGCCGGGTCCCCGGGCCGACAGCCTGCGCGCGGCCTGGGGGGGCGCGCTCGAGACCTGGGAAGACCTGTCCGGCCGATGAAGCTCGCGGTCCTGGTCCTCCCCTTCGCGATCTCCGGATCGCTCGGGGCGCAGATCGTGGTCTCGCCCGAGGGCCCGGTGCGGTCCGTCGCCCGCGCGGTGCAACAGGCCCGGCCGGGCGAGCGGATCGTGGTGCGCGCGGGCACGTACCAGGAAGGGCCCATCGTGATCGACCGGCCGGTGCAGCTGGTCGGTGAAGGACGGCCCGTCATCCGCGGCCGGGGAGACCACACGCTGATCCTGGTCACGGCCGACAGCGTGGTGCTCCAGGGCCTGGTGCTCACGCATGTGCTGCCCAGCCACCTGGAAGACCGGGCCGCGCTCCTGCTTCAGGGTGTGCGCGGCTGCCGGATCGAGGATCTCGAGATCGGGGATTCCTATTTCGGGATTTACGCCGCGAAGTCGGAAGACTGCCGGCTGGCCCGGAACCGGGTGATCGGGCCGCGGCGCCGGGAGCGGGATGCCGGCAATGCCATTCACCTCTGGAGCTCCCGCCGGATGGAGCTGGTCGACAATGTCGTCACCGGGCATCGGGACGGGTTCTACTTCGAGTTCGTGCGCCACGCCACCATCAGCGGCAACAGCAGCACGGAGAACTCCCGCTACGGGCTGCACTTCATGTTCTCCGACAGCTGCGCCTACCGGGACAATCTCTTCCGCCGGAACGGCGCCGGAATTGCCGTGATGTACACCCGTTATCTCACCATCGAGCGGAACCGGTTCGAGGAGAACCAGGGGCCGACCGCTTACGGACTGCTGCTCAAGGACATCTCCGACAGCCGGCTGGCGAATAACGTTTTCCGGCTCAACTCGGTGGGCCTGCTGGCCGAGGGCGGTGGCCGGCTGGAGGTGCGGGGGAACCGGTTCGAGGAGAATGGCTGGGCCATCAAGCTCATGGCCAATTCGACCGACAACCGCTTCGAGGAGAACCAGTTCGCCGGCAACTCCTTCGACGTGGCGACCAACAGCCAGAGCAGCTATTCCACCTTCCGCGGCAACTGGTGGGACCGGTACCAGGGATACGACCTCGACCGGGACGGCCACGGTGACGTGCCGTTCCGCCCGGTGCGGCTGTTCTCACTGCTGATCACCCAGCACGAGCCGGCCATGATCCTGCTCCGCAGTTTCTTCGTGGATCTGCTCGACCTGGCCGAGCGGGTGCTCCCGGTGCTCACGCCGGAGGCGCTGGCGGATCCGGCGCCGCTGATGGAGCGGCCCCGATGATCCCGGCCGTCGAATTGCGCGGCATCCGGAAGCGGTTCGGCCGGCTTCAGGTGCTCGATGGGATCGACGCCGAGATCCCGGCCGGAAAAGTCACCGCCGTGGTCGGCCCCAACGCGTCGGGCAAGTCGACTCTGATCAAGTGCATCCTGGGGCTGGTGCGGCCCGATGCGGGCGAGAGCTCGGTGCTGGGGCGGCGGGCCGACGGGAGCCCCGAATACCGCCGGAGCATCGGCTACATGCCCCAGGGGGCCCCGCTGCCGGAGAATCTCACCGGGCGGGAAGTCCTGGCGCTGGTGCAGAGCATTCGTCCGGGCGAAGCCACCGACGAGGACCTGCTGCACCGCTTCGCCCTCGGCGCCCAGCTCGACAAGCCGGTGCGGACCCTCTCGGGGGGAACCCGGCAGAAGCTCAATGCCGTCGTCGCGTTGCTGTTTCGACCCCGACTCCTCATTCTCGATGAGCCCACGGCCGGTCTTGACCCGCTCGCCTGCAGCATCCTCAAGGAGAAAGTGCTCGAGGCGGCTGCCGGGGGCGCCACCGTGCTGCTGACTTCGCACCTCATGGCGGAGATCGAGGAGCTGGCGGACCGGGTGGTGTTCATGGTGGAAGGGCGGATCCACTTCGAAGGAACGATGAGCGCGCTGCACCGGCTCACCGGCGAGCAACGGCTCGAGCGGGCCGTCGCCCGGCTCATGAGAGCGCGAGTGGCATGAACATCGCACTGCGGATCCTCGGCTGGGACCTCCGCAACCTGTTCCGGGGCCGCTGGATCCCGGTGTATGCCGGCCTGCTGCTCGGCCTCACCGATCTCCTGTTCCGGTTCGGGGGATCGGGAGAACGAGTCATTAGGAGCCTGACCAATGTCGTGCTCCTCCTGGTCCCGCTCGTGGCGTTGGTCTTCGGTTCGATGCGGCTCTA
>DASTEX010000188.1:0-2654 GCA_035709185.1 Gemmatimonadales bacterium | reverse complement strand
GCCGGGCCACGCACTGGCTGCGCCACACGGCCGATGATGCAGCCCTGTCGAGTGTGGCGGGTCCGGTGGCTCGGCCCGATCTGAAGGTAGCGCTGGAGTCGGCCGTGGGCCGGCTGCCGGCCGGAGCGCGCGAGGTGTTCGTGCTGCACGACATGGAGGGGTATACCCATGAGGAAATCGGGCGCTCGCTCCAGATCGATCCGGGCACATCGCGGTCACAGTTGCACCGCGCCCGGATGCTGCTGCGCGGCATCCTGCAGTCTTGAGTCGTGAGTCACGAGTCGCGAGAGGTAGACCGATGACTACAGATCACAGTCGCTGGACCGATCAGCTCTCGGCGTATCTCGACGGGGAACTCCCCGCCGAGCGGCGGGCCGCGCTGGAGGAGCATCTTGGGTCGTGCGTGGGGTGCCGGTCGGTGCTGGAAGATCTCCAGGCCATCGTGGCCGCGGCGCCGCAGTATGTCGGGCAGGAGCCGGAGCAGGATCTCTGGCCCGGGATCCGGGACCAGATCGAGGCCGGGCGGGAAGTCCCCCTGGCGCCGCGCCGGCGCGCGTTGCCCCGGATGTTCACGCTGCCGCAGATGGTGGCCGCCTCGATCGCCTTTGCGCTGGTAAGCAGCGGGGCGGTGTACTTCCTCTCCCGTCCGGAGCAGGTGGTGGTAAACCCGGCGCCGCTGGCGGCAGTCCCGGCAAACACGGGCAGCATTCCGGTGTCGATCCGGGCCGGGGCGGTGTACGATCGCGCCGTCAGCGATCTGGAACGGGTGCTGGCCGAAGGCCGCAACCGGCTCGATCCCCGCACGCTCAAGGTGATCGAAGACAACCTGGGTGTGATCGATCGGGCCCTGGCCGAGGCCCGCGCGGCCATCGCCGCCGATCCCGCGGCGAACAGTTACCTGAGCGCGCAGGTCGTCGCCAACATGCACCGCAAACTCGAACTGCTCCGGCTCGCGGCCAATGCCATTGCCGCTGCCGAGTCGTAATCCCTGACGGGAAAGGATTCTGAATGTTGCTCCTTACGTTAGCCGGCGCGTTGCTCGCGGGAATGCCGCAACAGCAACAGTTCGACACCGACACCACCGTCTCGGTCTCGGCGGGCACCCGCCTGAGTCTCGAGAACGTCGGGGGCGAAGTCACCATTCGGGCCTGGGATCGCAATCAGGTCCGGATTCAGGCGGCGCACTCCAGCCGCACCCGGGTGGGTATCCGGGTGAGCGAATCGGTGCTGCGGCTCACGCCCCAGGGTTCCCGCGGGATGGGAGCGATGGGTGGCATGGTGGACTATGTCCTGACGGTGCCCGCGGCAATGGACATCCAGCTGGGCGGCATGTTCGCCGACGTGTCGATCGAGGGGACCCGGGGCAGCGTCTCGGTGAACACCGTCGAGGGAAACATCTCGGTGAAGGGCGGCGCCGGCACGCTGGATCTCGCGACCGTGAACGGCAAGATCACGGTCGAAGGGGCCAACGCCCGCCTCAACGTGCGGGCCGTGTCCGAGGATATCGAGCTCACCAACGTTCAGGGCGAAATCCAGGCCGAGACGGTGAGCGGCGACGTGACCCTGACCCGAATCGACGGCCGCCGGGTGGAAGCCCAGACTGTGAGCGGCGACGTCCGCTTCGACGGGACCCTGCGCCCCGACGGGACCTACAGCCTGCTGACCCACAGCGGTGACGTGATCGTGGCCATCCCGGAGAACGCGAGCATCCTGATTCAAACGGCAGTCGCGAACGGTGACGTGTCGGCCAGCTTCGACCTGCCCGCGAGCGAGCGCTCCAGCCGCCGGCGTCAGCAGTTCCGGCTCGGCTCCGCCTCCGCCACCCTCGAACTGGAAACCTTCAGCGGCGATATCCGTCTGGTGAGACCCTCGGAGATCCGCACGCGCAACCGGGAGGAATAGAGATGCTGACGCTGGCACTGTATGCCGTTGCGGCGCTGACCCAGGGCCAGGACTTCTCCTGGAGCGGGGCCATCCCTCAGGGCAAGACCCTGACGGTCAAGAACATCATCGGCAGCATCACGGTCGAAGCTGCCTCGGGACGGGAAGCGAGCGTGACGGCGGTGAAGCGCCGGGGCGATGACGGCGATCCGGAGGACGTGGAGATCCGGCGGGTGGAAGAGGGCGACGCCATCATCTTCTGCGTGATCTACCCGAACCACGACGATGACGGTGATTGCGACATGAACACCCGGAACCGCCGCGGACGCCGGCACTGGGATGGGGACCAGAACGATACCGAAGTGAACTTCACCGTCCGGGTTCCGGCTGGTGTACCCCTCTCAGTGGGTTCGGTGACGGGCGACGTGACCGCCCGCGGCGTACGGGGCGATACCGATGCCCGGAGCGTGAGCGGCGACGTCCGGCTGGAGGATATCGAGGGCAAGGTAGTCGAGGCGTCGAGCGTGTCGGGCAACATCGAGCTGGAGCGGATCCGGGCCGAAGAAGTGGGGGCGGAGACCGTGAGCGGCGATGTCGACTTCAGTGGCGAGATCCGTCCGCGGGGTGAGTACGATCTCAAGACCCTGAGCGGCGACATCGTGATGCTGATTCCGCGTGGCGTGGGCGCCGAGATCACCGGCTCCACTTTCAGTGGTGATTTCGAGTCCAGCTTCCCGATCACCACCACGTCGAGCAGCCGGTTCAGCAAGAGG
>DASTEX010000187.1:0-2058 GCA_035709185.1 Gemmatimonadales bacterium | reverse complement strand
TCGTCGAGAACGAGCACGGTGTAGGTGCCGCCGTAGGCGTTCACGCCGGCGACCGGGACCTCCTGTCCGGAGGTGAGCCCGAACCCGGTCAGGCGTCCGTCGTCGGCGGTATTCGGCGTATCATCGGCTCCCCTGAGCAACTGGGTGTTGGAAACCCCCGCGGCAGGTCCGCGCACAATCCCGAGGGCATGCGCCAAGCCCGCCTCGGCCACCTGGAACGCCCGGGTGGTCCGGGCACGCTGGCCTCCCGTCTGGAAGACCGACGATGCCATGATCGAGGCGCCGGCCACGAGGATGCCGACCACGGTCAGGATGACGAGGGCCACGATGAGAGCGGCGCCCCGGTTGGAGCGGTGAGCGGCGGGGCTCACGTGCGATTGCGCAGGTATACCCATCCCGACCTCCGCAGAGTCCTGGTACCGGTCAAACCCACCGGAGCGGTGACCGTCACACGCACCCGTGTGGCCTGCCCGATGGCGCCCAGGGTCGTGATCGGGGTCCCGTCATAGGCGAAGTATTCGAAAGCCAGGGTCCGCACCGGCATCGCCACCGGTTCGGCGGAGCCGCCGGCAATCCAGCGCACGAACATGGTGTCATTGGCCACCCAGACCCGGACATCCTCGTAGAGGTCCAGCACATCTCCGTCGGTGGGATTGAAATCGGCCCGCACCTGCACGTTGTTCCACTGGCCGGCACCCAACGGATTCGGGTGCAACGAGCCTGGGGGAGTGAGCGAAGTGAACAGGGTGGCGATCTGCTGCGGATTGGCGCCGGCGTTCCGGACCGCGGTTTCGACCACCGCCAGCGCCGACCGCGCGGCTTCGTCGGCTCGGCGCCAGTACCGCTGCGAGATGTAGTCCCGCTGTTGCACCACCATCGTGGTACCCAGGGCCGACATCACGGCCATGAGGAGGACGGTGGACACCAGCATCTCGAGGAGGCTGAATCCGGCCCGACCTCGCGGCGGCCGGATCCGGGAAGGAAACTTGGGCGAGGATTTCATCGGATGAGGACCACCAGGGTGGAGCGTTGAGCCGTCTGCCCGGCGAACGCGGCGCCGAGCGGGGACGCCTGCACCGTCACTTCGAACGTCGAGGTCACCGGCCCGGCGGCCACGCTCCACCGGCGCTGGTGCTGTAAACCCCGCCCATCCAGCACCGTGTCGCAGTGGTTGGCGACGCAGCTGCCGGTCGAACCGCCGATGCCGAGGGGAGCCGGATTGGCCTGGCTGACGGCGCCGACCAGCCGGAGCTCCTCGAATTTTCCGTCGATCACTTCCGCGAGGTCCGCCCGCATCCGGGCCCGGGTGGACTGGGTCCCCAGGCCGGCCATGGTGCGGGCCAGCGCGAGGATCCCGACGGTCAGGAGGACGATGGCGACGAGCAACTCGAGCAGCGTGAAGCCGCGCCGGGTCCCGGGTAGCTGGCTCATTGGACCGTCGTGATGCCGCCCTGGGCGACCCGGACTTGCTTGATTCCGCCCTGTGGGCCACGGACCTGGAACAGCGCGGGTCCCCCCACCAGTCGGCCGAAGGGGGAGAACTGGATGCTCGAGGGATCCCCCGGTGAAAACGTGGCGCCACCGTACAGCGTGCTCACCGCAACACCTCCGACCTGATAGGCGGTCCCGTTGAGTCGCTGGAAGGTGACCGGCGCATTCAATCGCATCGCGTCGAGCCGGGTGCGCTGAAGGTCACCGGCGAGCTGCTCCGCAGCCACCTGGAGCTGGTAATTGTTAGCGAAATTTATGCTTCGGGGAACGGCGATGGCCAGGATGAGCGAAGCGACCGCGACGGCGACCATGAGACTCACGAGGCCGGCGCCTTTCCGGCCCAGGCCAAGCTCTCGGCGACCCCGACGCACGCGCCGGGCGCTGTCAGATTGCATATTGTTTTATGACCTTGAGCGGAGAGTACCGTCCAGAATCTGACACGACAGCAATTTGACGGCCACGAAATCCTCCACCCTAACTCGTTGCGGCGTCGTGTGCCGCGCTGCCGGAGGGCCTCTGTTGTGCGGCGGACCCGCAACTGTGATGTTGCGTCGATGTTATCTTAGG